>DADO01000245.1:0-11487 GCA_002509325.1 Methanosarcina sp. UBA402
ATCTCCAAAACCCTATCGGCGTGATCAACCGCAAACATTTTCAAAAAAAGTTTGATCAAAATCCCCTAGCAGCGGTTGCGGCCCAACGGTTGACGGAAAATGAAAAAATAAAAGTAGAAGGTGCCTGGGTTTCCAGGCGTTACATTTTATTTTTTGCTACTTCTTTTGCGGCATCCTTGAAGAGTACTCGGAGGTCCCAGAGGAGTTTTTTATTGGCTTTAAAGAGAGCCTGCAGCAGGTCAAAGAGGTTCATTCTCTCGAATTTTACATCTCTCAGGGAATGAGCAAGAGAATTCAGATCTTCGTCGCTTAGGTTGATAAAGCAATTCTTTACGACGAGGCTCATGTCGATTTCGTGCCCTATGGTTTCTCTCCACCGTTTCTCATAGCCTTCTTCAAGTTTCTGGAGGGAGACGTCCCCTGCGGATATAGCTGCATATGCAGCTTCTCCTGCTAGCTTTCCTGCATCCATTGCATTAAGGATTCCACCGCCTGTGATCGGGTCAGCCTGGCGGGCAGCGTCACCAATTAGCATCAGCCCGTTAGCGGAAGTTTTCTCAATGCTGCCCGAAACCGGAACTCCTCCAAAAACCATCTCGATTATCCTGGCATCGGGAAATTTCTTTTCCAGAAACCTATTAAGGTAGTCTACAGGTCTTGGTTTGAATTTTCCAGTCCTGCTCCCGAGAAGTCCAATCCCTATATTGGCTTTGCCTTCGCCTTTTGGAAAGATCCATAAATAGCCGCCAGGTGCAATTTCATTTCCAACGTAAAAATCGCAGTGATCCTGGTCTATATTAACTCCAGTTACCAGGTACTGGGTGCAGGTCTCTATGTCACTCGGCTTTAAGGACGTATCTATACCTGCCCATCTGCCTACTTTTGACTCAATTCCGTCAGCCCCTATAACTACTTTGGCATGAACATCATATTCTTTTCCGAGATGCATAAGCCTGGCCCCTTTGACGAAATCGTCTTCAATTATCAAGCCAGTTGCTCTAGTTTTTACTCTCACTTCTGCCCCGGCTTTGGCAGCATGTTCTGCAAGAGCCCGGTCAAACACCTTTCTCTCAAGGACGTAGCCTACTTCTCCTCCAGAGATTTCTTCTGCCATCTCTATTCTTGTACCGTCCGGGGCATAAATATGGGAAGCTTTAAGGTCAGCGCAAATCCATCTCTTGTCAATTTCCACGTGTTTTTTGAGGTGTTCTTTGCTCACGCCTTCTGCACAGCGTACCGGATCACCTATCTCCTGGCGTTTCTCGATCAAAAGTACATCAAGTCCCTTTTCAGCTGCTGTCCTGGCGGCAATGGAACCTGCAGGACCTGCTCCTATTACTAAAACATCGTACCTGTCCTTCATTTCATTACCTCTATTGCTCCTACAGGGCAGATGCGATCGCATATACCACATGCAACGCACGTACTTTCATCTGCTTCAACCCAGGTCTCTACAAGTTCTAGTGCTCCCTTAGGGCAGACTCCCACACAGGCTCCACAGTACCCACATTTATATCTGTTTATCTTGATGCTCACTAGCTCACCTGTAACTTTTAAAGGCAAATTATGATATTTAACCAGCAGATATTCCTTTCTTGCAAATAAATATGGCATTGACTGAAAAGCATGACAGTATAATGCCATATTGTTTCTACTGATGACTTCACTAGAGTCCTGAAAGTTCTTTTTTAATTATTATATTATTAAAATTCTATTTTTCTGCCAATAAATATTTTCAACTTTCAAAGGACATTTTTTATCTCTAAACTCTTCATCAGGATGATCAGGTCCTGATTCAGATTTCTCAATTTAATATAGTTACTTTTTCGAATAGTTTTCACAATTAATGTATTTATCCAGTTAAAGTTATTGGCTCTATTGAACCAATGTGTTCGGTATAAAAATTTCTTCCAGTTAATTTTCTTTCTAATATAAATATTCTGTATTACAACACAATAAATTATATTTTTGCCTTTTAAGAAATATTGCCATGCTTTCATTTTTAAAAAGGTAACAGAGTTAAAAGTTGCTTAAAATCCCAATAAGCAGTCTTAATTTTATAAATTTATTGCCCAAGAAGAGCAGAAGAGCTCAAGCTACTCTTTTTTCCTGATTTTCCAGGGATTTCTTCTCAAACTCCATATTCTCAAACTCCATATTTTCAAACTCCATATTCTCAAACTCCATATTTTTTCTATATTGTTTTGAATATCTTGTCTCTATTCCTTCTCTGTGAAAATTATTATAAGTACAGAAAGGAATGACTCTGCCATCAGGGGTAGTATAGTGAATACCGCAATGTTCAACCTTTTCCAGATCCATGTTGTAGAGATCCTGAAAGTGCATAGCTCCGAGGAAAAGTGCTTTTCTATGGAAATGAGCAGCCTGTATTCTTGTACCATTTTTTAGAAAGTTTCTTATCAGAGAGACTATGTTAAGATTCCTTGGGCTTTTTGCCTCATCGATGTAGCGTGGGATCTGATAAAGGACTTTTGCAAGTTTCGTCACATTAGAACCCTGCCCCTTAAATTCTGGAGTAACGTTCTCAAGGAACTCAAGGAACCCTTCCACATCCACAAACTCATTTATCGGAATTAATCTTCCCTCTTTTTCAAAGATATAAGTGGCAGCTCCACAGAGGGGGTGCACCGTGAATTCGGGAAGAGGAACCTTTCGCACCGCAGTCACGAATCGGATGATGGGAACTGCAGCAGATGCAGGATACCAGGCTTCACTGGGAATTTCTCCCTCGGTTTGCTCTTCCAGGAGCGCTACAAGATCAGGAATTGTTATTCTCTGTTCATTGCGCAGGGCCTGATCAATACGGCCTGTGAACGCTACTGGTTGGAAGTTTACCCCTCTCACTACGTCTCCATTCCTCACCGCAAAACGGACAATATTTCCAACCTGGTGATCATTAACACCTTTTATTAGGGTGGGCACGAGCACAACACTATCCAGGCCGGACTGCCTGCAGTTCTCAAGAACTTTTTGTTTTACAGGAAAGGCATTAAATCCCCGGGTCGCCCTGTATGGTTCCTCGGAGACTCCATCAAAGGATAAGTACACCGTGTGTAGCCCTGCGTTCTTCAAGGCTTCACAGTACTCCCGACTTTTTGCGAGCCTGATTCCATTAGTTGCAATTTGTACCTGTGAAAATCCAAATTTCCGGGCTGTCTCAATAATTTTAGGAAGGTCTTCCCGAACAGTAGGCTCTCCTCCTGCAAACTGGACAGCATAGCAAGGAACAGGTTTTTGATTTCGAAGAGTCAAAATCATTTCCTGGATCTGTTCAAAGTCTGGTTCATATACAAACCCACTTGCTTTGGAATTAGCGAAACATACCGGGCAACTGAGATTGCAACGATTAGTGACGTCGATATTTGCAAGCAAAGTCCCGGTTTTGTGCTTAGAGCAAATTCCGCAGTCCCAGGGACAGCCATGGGAAGAAAGAATCGAATCATTGGTAACTCCGCTGCCGACATAAGAATAGCGTCTGAACCTATCGTAGAGTTTGCTATCCGACCAGTAGATTTCCACAAAAGTTCCGTGTTCAGGACAATTTTTTTTCAGCATAATCCTGCCATTTTCTTCAAACAAAGTGGAATGAAGAACTTTTTTGCATTCTGGACAAACAGATGAAATTTGTCTCATTCATACACCTTGCATACATTATTGATAAATAATGACTCTTCGCTGTTTTTTAGGGTTGAAATTAATTGTTCAGTTGGGAAGCAACCTCCCCAGAAAGATAAACATTGATTTTGAATGTGATTTCCTATAATATCTTTTTTAAATATTATGGGAGTTTCATTTTCATTCAGGAAATGACTATAAATCACCCAGTTGAAATAGTAAAGAGCCTAACTAATCAGGTTTTTTGAAAAAACCTGTTCCTTCTCAAGGAAATTCTGTTCATACCCATGTTTAGTTCTATACATTTCTTTTTACAATATTCTCTGCCAGAAGATCAATAAAAAAATCCATAATCTCCGGAAAATCCTCTTTCTCAATTTCATTCCTGAAACGCATGAGATAAAGAACCGCGTATGTGGTTTCAGCAAGAATCCTAGTGTTTTTATCTATCAGAAGACCAGCATCTGCCCACTCTTCAAAAAAAGGCAAAATCATTTCCACATTTTCTCTACGAATATTTTTAATTTTTTCCTCAGAAGACCGGGAAATTGTCAGCCCAAGACGTTCTTCCTCAATGAAAACCTTTCTCCAGATAGGGTGTTTATTCACAATATTCAGCACATAATAAAGATAAGCCCTTACCGCTTTATCAGGTTCCGTCCTGTATTTAAGAAAGGAATTTTCGAGTAAACTGTCCTTTAGAGCTTCTCTCTCTTCCTTAAAGATCTGTAGAAATAGGTCCTCTTTACTGTTAAAAAAAGAATAAAAAGAACTTTTTGCAATTCCCAGGTCTTTGGTAAGATCTTCAATGCTTGTTTTTTTGACTCCGTATCTTGCAAAGCAATCTTTGCCCTGGTCTATGATTTTCCTTCTTATTATCTCTCTTTCTTCATCTGTAAAAGATCTCATAGGTCTCCTCTGAAAATAGCTCTCTCAGATTTCATTGACTCTGAAATATCTTAACTTCTCTATTCAAGAGCTAAACTATTAATCTCAATGAATCATTGGGTTTTCTATTCACAGCTTAATATGAATATTGTTTATTTAAGCTTTTGGTTGTTCGGGGTTACATGGCTAATATTACAAGGATCAAATGTTCAGTATGACAAGTGATTGCATGTTTGTGCAAAGAATGCAAGTCAGCTCCAGTTACACTAAGATTCAGAACAAAAAGGACCTGAAAACTACTTTACGAGTACTTGAGAACAATATCAACCAGATAATAGAGGACAAATAGCTTTTTGGATAGAAAAATTAGTTAATAAGCTTAATTAGTCAATAAGCTTATCCCAAAACTCAAAATTTGCTTCTTTAAATCATGTATTTGTGAGTAGTCAACCGAGTTTCTGAGCACAAAAAATAAACAAAAAATAATCCTGAAACTTTTAATAATCAAGAATTGAATGGGTTTTGGGATGAGCTCAATATTAATTTAGACAAATGTATGTTAGACAAATGTATGTAATTTTGATCAAACAGGAGGATTTTTTAAAGAGGAATCAGCCCAACCCTTCCTCTGCTAACTTCGAGGTTGAACCTTCGGTTAATGTAATCTTTTGCAGGTCCTTTTCCATGTATGAGAAGTTCTACCAGGTCTTCTGGTTCATCAATATCTATGCCTGCAAAGAAGGAGTCATATATCTCAAAATTCTGTCCGGAATCAACTACAATTGAACAATGAGTCAGAAAACTCGAACCATAATACCTCACTCTATAGTTAGAGGGGTTATTTATAAAAAGGGCATTGGTACCTCCACCTTTTCCAGGAACAATACAGATATCTTTTTTAGTCGAAGTTATCTCTTTTACATGCTTAGGAGAAAGAAGGGGAAGGTCAGCCATGACGATCAAAACCGGCTCCTCAGCCTTCTCAAGATACCGGTTAAGAGCCTCATTCAGGTCACTCTTATCCAGAAGGACGTTGGCTTTACTCATATTCTCAAGCCCGTATATCGAAGGGCTGAGAATGTCAATTGTTTTTATTCCCGCTTCCAGAAGGATGTCTATTACCTGATTCAGCATCAGTTCCACAAACTCTTCTCTCTCTTCCTGGCTCAGGACAGGAGATAATCTGGATTTTGCACAGGTTTTTTTATAAGGGATTACGGTTTTCATCTGGACTCCTGAAAATATAAGTTGGGATATAAATAGACATAAATATTAAACTTAATTCACTGGAATTTATATAATTTATATTACGAAGCGTAAAACGCCCAGGTCTTCAGCCTGGGGGATATACGTGTCAACTTCTCCAATATACTTTTCGTTATGCTTTGGCTTCATATAGGCCATCGAATAATGTAATATTAGACATAGGGTTAGCGAGAACCAAGTAATTTTTATTAAAGAGTTCACCATCAGGCTCAGTAGGTCGTAGAAAACCCTTCGACTCTAGCTTGTTACTATGTAAAGCCGAAACGAGCGAAAGAGCGAGAATCATACGGACGGCTCAGCCGGAATTAAAGCCTTTGGAGATGCCGATGGGCATCTGTGAATTAGGAAGCCGCTCAGTCTTTAGCTCAGGGGTAGTTCACAATTAATTGCTTACTTTAATTACTTTAGATCGTTAACCGCACTGAATTAGGCAAATAGAAAGTCATTAGCTTTTCAAATTCCACCCTCCAGAACACTGCAACCGTTGGGCCGCAACCGCTGCTAGGGGTTTTTGATCAAACTTTTTTTGAAAAAGTTTGCGGTTGATCACGCCGTTTCGACGTTATCCGTTTTTGATCAAACTTTTTTTGAAAAAGTTTGTGGTTGATCATGCCGTTTCGACGTTATCCGTTTTTGATCAAACTTTTTTTGAAAAAGTTTGTGATCAAACTTTTTTTGAAAAAGTTTGTGTTTACTCCTTGCTGCTTATTTTTGTTTTTCCAAAACAGGGTAGTGGGCTTATTCTATTCGGAAAAACGGGCTCCACTTTTCGATACAGAGTATCCCTCTGCATAGGAGTTCTTCCTGCGCTTTTTATCAACCACTCGAACTCGGCAGGAGATACATATTCTCCATAATTTCCTCCGGATGCTGTTGAGATCTGGTCTTCCATAAGTGTGCCTCCCAGATCGTTTGCTCCACAGTGAAGGGCAAATTGAGCAAGTTTCTTTCCGAGCTTAACCCAGGTGGCCTGAATATTGTTTATGTAGGTATGCAGGATTATGCGGGAAATAGCAATGAGCTGAAGGTCTTCAAGCCCTGTGCTTGAGAACTTTCCGGATGCGAGCAGCTTTTCTCCTATCCTGTTATTATAGGGTAAAAAGGACATTGGAATAAGTTCTGTAAATCCACTGGTCTCTTTCTGGATTTCGCGAATAGTAAAAATATGATCCAGGCGTTCTTCGATTGTTTCCACATGCCCATACATAATGGTCGCATTCGTGGAAATGCCGGCTTTATGTGCTGCTTTTATTGTATCGATCCATTGCTGAGTATTGATTTTTCCGGGACAGATTATTTTTCTCACCCTATCGGAAAGAATTTCGGCTGAAGTTCCGGTAAGCGAATCAAGTCCGCTTTCTTTAAGCTTCCTGAGAGCTTCTTTTACAGAAATGCCGGAAATTCCTGCTGCATAATTTACTTCCATAGGCGAGAGAGCATGAATACAGAGCTCAGGAAAGTTAGCTTTTAAAGATTCGATAACCTCAAGATAGAACTCCATGTCAATTTCAGGGATATATCCTCCCTGGATGCAGAGCTCGGCAACTCCAGCTTTTCTGGCTTCACTTGCCTTTTTCAGAATTTCTTCTACACTCAGTATATACCCTTTTTCCGTCCTGTAAGCACAGAACCCGCAGTTACCTGCGCATTTATTCGTAATGTAGATGTTTTGGTTCGTAACATAACTAACTGTATCACCTACAGCATTGGCTCGAAGAGCGTCAGCAAGTTCGAATAGCTCGAATGGGCTTCCTTCAAGCAGGATAAGCGCATCCTCTTTAGTACAGTTTCCCTGATATACTCTTTCAAGAACATCATCTGGGATTGCTGCCGGTTTTTTCATGTACATCCCGATCATTCCGTCTAAACTGATATATTTACCTCGATAAATAGGCTCATTCGGAAACTCCGCACCTTGGTTTCTTCGGATTTCCCGAAAACAGCTCACTCGCTCTTCCATACAGAGTTGTTCTCTCTTTTGGAACCCTCCCGGCTCCATGGATCATCCATTCCAATTCTTCTACAGATATCTCTTCTCCGTTAGAAGCTCCTGCAGACCTAGAAATGCTTTCTTCCATAAGGGTGCCCCCAAGATCGTTAACCCCGCAGTGAAGGGCGAATTGGGCAAGCTTTTTCCCTAATTTCACCCAGCTTGCCTGAATATTGTCTACATGCCCGTGGAGAAGAATACGGGAAATCGCATAATTTTTCAGGTCTTCAAGGCCTGTAGTCGCATATCGGCTTTCTTTCATCATTTTTTCACCTACCGGGTTATTATAGGGCATAAAAGGCAGGGGCACAAATTCTGTAATTCCGCCTGTTTTTTTCTGAATTTCCCTGATAATCAACATATGGTCGATCCTCTCCTCAAGGGTCTCAATATGCCCGTACATCATTGTTGCAGTTGTCGGAATGCCTGTGGCATGTGCTTGGCTGACCACTTCGATCCATTCCGAGGTTCTCAGTTTAGCGGGGCAGATAATCTCCCGCACCCTGTCCGAAAGTATTTCTGCTGCAGTTCCAGGCATGCTGTCAAGCCCGCTTCTTTTAAGCCTTAAAAGGGCTTCTTTTACTGTGACTCCGCTGGTACGGGCGGCATGATATACTTCCATTGGCGAAAAAGAGTGAATATGCATTTCAGGAAACTCGGCTTTTATGGTTTCTACAATCCCAAGGTAAAAGTTCAGGCCCACATCAGGCAGAAGCCCCCCCTGGATACAGATTTCGGTAGCTTTTGCCTGTTTTGCCTCCCTTACCTTTCCCATAATTTCCTCAAGGCTGAGAACCCGACCTGTGTTTGTCCTAAATGCACAAAAACCGCAAGTCCCTACACATCTGCTGGTAAAGTTGATATTCCTGTTTACTACGTAAGTAACCGTGTCTCCTGCTATAAGGGAGCGGAGTTCATCCGCAAACCTGAAGAGTTCAAAAGGAGGTACCCCCAGGAGTAGAAGCCCGTCTTCTTTTGTGCTCTTCCCCTGGTATGCACGTTCTTTAAGGTCTTCGGGAATTTTGCCGTCCATTTTTCTAATGCTCCGCGTGCCCTGTTAAGGGCTGTTTCCTATAACCTTCCGTATCCGAGAGTTTCGCTATTAGCCCGACTATCCTCTCCGAATACCACCCTCTTTTCACATACTGAGGGTAAATTGGCAGGCGCTCTCTGAGTAAAATCGACTCAAGTTTCTCCTGCAGGTTCTTTACATTTGGCCATTCGGCTTCAGGATTAATCCAGTCAATTGTCAGGGGGGATATTCCTCCAAGATCACTCACCCCTTTTGCGATAAGAGCTTTAGGGTCTATAAGGTTTGGGGGGACCTGCACTACCACATCAGGCGGAAGGATCTGCCTTGCCAAGGATATAGTATCAATTATATCCTCTACCGCAGGTCCAGGAAAGTTTTCCATAGGTGTTCCGGGTTTTGGGGCAAAGTTCTGGATAATAACCTCCTGGATATGCCCGTATTCCCTATGGAGGTTTGCAATAGCTTCAAGGGATTTTATTCTGTCCTCTCTTTTCTCCCCAATTCCTACAAGGAGACCGGTGGTATAGGGAATCTGGAGTTTTCCGGCTTCCCGGATGGTATCAAGCCTGAGTTCGGGAATTTTGCCAGGACAGTCTTTATGAGCGTCTAGGGTTGCCGTGCTCTCAAGCATCAGCCCCATGCTTGCATTCAGGGGCTTTAAAGCTTTCAGCTCCGAGCGTGTCATAATACCTGCATTCGTATGAGGGAGAATTCCAATATCGATTGCAGTTTCACAGAGAAAAAGAAGGTATTCAAGAGTGGAAGAATAACCAAGTTCTTTAAGCCACTCTCTGTACTCAGGTACCTCTTCTGCAGATTCCCCGAAGGTGAAAAGTGCTTCGGTACATCCTGCCTTTGCTCCCTTTTCGAGCACAGGAAGTATTTCTTCTGGCCTCATGAGCCTGGCGCCTGGTTGCCCTGGGTCCCGCCTAAAGCCACAATATCCGCAGCGGTTCCTGCAGATATTGGTTACAGGGATGAAAACGTTTTTCGAGTAGGTCACAAAATTGGAATTTTTCGGTGGAATGATAAAACACCTGCTGGGTTTGTTTAGCCGAGAATTTTCTTCATGGTTGCAGCCACGCCGAGAGCTATGCCTTCGACTTCAATGCCTCCCTCCCCCTTGGCTCCGTCCCCTACGACATAGAGCTCAGGAATCGGGGTTTCATTGCCAGGGTCCGTGCCTGAGGCTGCCCTGTTTACCGGCCAGCCGTCATGGTATGATTGGATGAGCAGGACTTCATATTTTTTACCTGGAAAGATTGCTTTAAGGTCCTGAAGTCCCAATTCGATCTCAGCCTCGAGATTTTTTATATTCTCAGGAGCTACGTACTGGTGGGACATTGTAAGGTGCTTGCCAGGCGGAGCAAGGCTAGGGTCAACCTGCGTAACCTCATCTACCCCGTTTACTCTTTTTGCATATGGAGTCAGAAGGACGCCCGAATGCCCTACTAGCGGCTCGTCTGCAGCAAGGCAAATCTTTATGCCGGCAGACGGCTTCAGAGTCTCAAGTCTTTTGAGGTATTCAAAGTCTTTCTCTTCAGACAGTGCCTCCTCGCAAAGGCAGGCAGTTGCAACATGCCCCAGATTGCTAATTATCAGGTTTGCTTTATAAGTCTCATCGCCAGCAAGCACACCTGCGGCTTTTCCATTTTCTACAAGAATTTTTGAAACCTCGGTTTTGGTATGGATCTTTCCGCCGTTTACAGCAATCACCCTTTCCAGAGCGTCGATTACTCCTTTGCATCCACCGATAGGAATGCCTGGGCCGCCAAATCTATACATGTTTTCAATTATCTCGAAGATTTCTTCCACAGGAACTTCGTCACTTCTCAGACTCAGCGCCCAGCCGCAGAAAGCATCAGCAAATCTTACGAGCCACTCATCCTTAACCTGCGTCCTGATCCAGGCCTGCAGACTGCTTCCTGTCGGACGGTTCTTTCGCGTGCTCACTATAAGGAGTGCAATCTTCAGGCGGTCTTTGTGGGAAAGAAGTGTAGGAAAATCGGAAAAAGAAATATCCTTGAAACCTTTACTATAATCCAGGCTGCCCTTTTTCAGGGGTATGCGCACGGTTGTTATGTCTGATCTCACGATCTCCACATCAGCTCCGACTTCGCTGAGAAGCTGAGCCAGAGGACCTGAAGGTCCGTGAGGCAGGATATGAAAAGCTCCGCTTGAGAGCTGGAACCCTTTATAACTGAGATTTGTAAACCTTCCTCCTGTGATAGGAAGCCTTTCAAAAACTTCGACCTGGTATCCTGCCTTTGAGAGCCTGGCTGCGCTTAAGAGCCCTCCAAGTCCCGCACCAATTACAATTGCTTTCACGCCGGCACCTCTATAGCCTTGACAGGGCAGTAGAGGACACAGAATCCACAGTCTACGCAGGCGTCAGTAGCTCGTGCTTTTCCTTTTACCTCTATTGCTCCTTTCTTGCAAAAAGAAGCACACTGGCCGCACCCTACACAATTATCCTTGATCTTCATGCGATTCCACCAGTTTCCTATCATGAAAAGACTTATTATAATGTATTGGTACAGTGTGTTTTTCAGGGCTGTATTCGGAAGCGTATTCAGGGTTATATTCGGAATCCTGTTTTCTCTTTGCCGTGAATGCGGTAACTATATGTTGTAATTGGTGATATGGCGTTTACTGAAATCGGTTGTACTGAAAT
>DADO01000245.1:11746-24697 GCA_002509325.1 Methanosarcina sp. UBA402
ATCGGTTGTACTGAAATCGGTTGTGCTGAAATCGGTCGTGTTAGTTCCATTTAATTCTCTATTCGAGATTTTATATTATTCGAGATCTTGTATTATAATAGTACGAGGTGCTATTAGGTTTCAATAATATATTTTAATACATCATATATTTTAATAAGTAAAAGTGGAATCTCCTATTCTAGACCTCGCGGAAAGAGCAGCTTGACTATTTATTCAGTCTTTTATTATTTTTATTTTAGAATTGGTCTGAAAAGCCTTTTATCTTCGAAATTATCATGATTGTTCATAATATATATTAGGAGATTTATTCAATTTAAAATAATTAAACTCTATATATAGTTATTTGTGCTAACTCCTGATGCACTTATTATATTAAAAATTATTTTTAGGAAGTTTTGGACAAACTCAGGGTAATACCTCAGGGTAATAACACATATCGGGCTTATATATAATTTCGTAAGCGGGTCAATGCATTTGCTCTGTTTTTTCAAACATATTTATATTTTAAGAGATTACTTTTAATTATTTAGACTTAATATTTATATAATATTAATTATCTAGCGAATAGCTATAAATAAACCCTCATTCATTTGCAGAACTAACTATAGAGCCCTGTAATCTTAACTATTAATAATATTAATTTCGCTCAATTGGATCTATGCTGCCTGATGCAGGATTTTCCTATACTTATGGCAATTTATTATTATGTATCGGGCAAAGAAATCTCAATTTCAGAGCTCGGAAATAAATGTCTGTATACAGGGGTCTTGTCTGTTGCAATTAAAATCCTGTTTATTGCAATTAAAATCCTGTTTATTGCAATTAAAATCCTGTTTATTGCAATTAAGGACCAGAGGATTCAGGCATTTCCAGGGACCTGGGTCTGAACCAAAAACAATTTCCTTAAAACCCGGGTGCTCAGATGCAGTTTTTTGTCCAAAAGCCCACACAATCCATGTCATATAACGCTGCAATTCAGGTTGCTGCACTTTGATAGGTGATATTATGTCAGGAATAATTGATAGCTACATACCAGTTGCAATATTTCTTGTCATGGCACTTGTGATGCCTCCAATGACAATGTTTATAGTAAAGCAACTGAGTCCGAGGAGCAAGGCAGCCGGCAAATACACGACATATGAATCGGGTTCTGTCCCCACAGGGACTGCAAGGATCCAGTTCAATGTTGAGTATTACCTTTATGCGATCGCTTTTGTGCTCTTTGATATTGAGGTGCTTTTCCTTTACCCATGGGCTACAGTCTATAAGGGACACGGAATTACCTCTATCGCAGTAGTTGAGATGTTTGTCTTTGTTTTCATACTGCTCTTTGGATACATTTATCTCTGGAAGAAGGAGGCCCTCACATGGGTGAAGTGAAGGAGAAAAAAACGAGTAAATTCGATGAAACCTCTGAAGAAATACCTGGAGTTATCACGACAACAACCAGTGCGATTCACAACCTCCTTAAGAAAACTAAGGCTCAGGATCTGATCAACTGGGGACGAAAAAACTCGATGTGGTTCATGACCCAGCCAATGGGCTGCTGCGGAGTTGAAATGATCGCCGCTGGCTGTGCCCATTATGACACTGACAGGTTTGGGATTATTCCAAGAAACTCCCCAAGGCACGCTGATGTCATGATTATCAGCGGATATGTGACAAAGAAATACCTGCCTGCTTTAAAGAGGCTATGGGAACAGATGCCTGCACCTAAGTGGGTTATCTGCATGGGAGACTGCTCCATCAGTGGTGGGCCTTTTTATGAGTCTTACAGCACGGTGCAGAACATCGATGAAATCTTCCCAATTGATGTCTATATTCCCGGCTGTCCGCCCAGGCCCGAAGCCCTGCTCCAGGGGTTTGTGGAGCTTCAGGAAAAAATCAAGGCCAAAAAAGACCGGGGCACAGACTACTGAAAAGCTTTCGGGCTTATTTGAGGGAATATAATGGATGCCAGAACAATTATAGAATCATTAACCGGGAAATTTCCAGAGGCTATTTCCGAAGCCGGGATCGAGTCTCAGATCCGCATCCGGGCATATGTGGACAAAGATAAAGCAAAAGAGGTTTGCCAATATCTTAAGGACTCACTTCAGTTCGACCACCTCTGTTCCGTGTGCGGAGTGGACTACCCTCAGAGGAACGAACTGGAAGCAGTGTATCATATTGCATCATATGACCATCCAGTAGTTTTGATGCTGAAAGCAAGGTTGCCCAGGGATTCTCCGGAAATTGAATCCGTTGTACCGGTATACTGGAATGCAAACTGGTATGAAAGGGAGACCTACGAGTTCTACGGGATTACGTTCAAAAACCACCCGAATCTGAAACCTCTTGTACTCCCTGAAGAGATGCTGGGAGAATGGCCTCTCCGGAAAGACTACAAAGGTTTCCCGAACAAGACAGCAAGAAACCTGGTGTGAGGGGTGAAAAATGGAAGAAATGCTTGAACCAAACGAAATGATCATACACCTGGGCCCCCAGCATCCCATGCAGCCCGGACCTTTCAGATTAAACCTGAAGTTGAAAGGAGAAACCGTGATGGATGCTGAAGTGGAATTAGGTTATATTCACAAGGGCATTGAAAAAATCCTTGAGAACAAAACCTACCTTCAGGGAATCACGATAGTTGACAGAATCTGTTATCTTGTAGCCCTAACAAATGAAGAATGTTACGTGGGCTGTGTTGAAAAACTGCTGGATATCGAACCTCCTGAAAGAGCTCAGTATATAAGAGTTATTTTAGAAGAACTTACCAGGCTTCAGAGCCACCTGCTCGGTACTGGGGAATTTGGTGGGTTCATAGGTTTTGTCTCCATGTTAATGTACACTATCAAGGAAAGGGAAGATCTGCTTTCACTGATTGACATGGTCACAGGGGCAAGGATCACCCACAGCTTCCTGAGGTTTGGAGGAGTACGCGATGACCTGCCACCCGGGTTTAAGGAAAAAACCCTCCCTGTTCTGAACAACCTCAAGAAAGTCATCAGTGATTTTGAGGAAATGTTCCATTCCGATAGAGTTTACAGGGAGAGGACTGTGGGAGTTGGCATCCTCACTGCAGAAGTTGCAAAGAGCCTTGGAGTTTCCGGGCCTGCTTTGCGGGCAACTGGTGTTCCTTTCGATATACGGAAGAACGAACCCTACCTCGTGTATAATGACCTGGACTTTAAGGTGTGCACTGAAACTGCAGGAGACTGTTTTGCAAGGGTGCAGGTCAGGCTTAATGAGATGAGGGAAAGCATCTACATAATAGAACAATGCCTTGACCAGATTCCCGATGGCCCAATCTTCCCAGAGCATTCCCTGTATGGCAGGAGAACCCCGGTAATGAGAGTTCCGGCTGGGGAGGTGTTCCACAGAGTAGAGGACCCAAGAGGAGAGATGGGAATGTACATGGTTTCAGATGGCTCGGACAAACCCCATAGGGTAAAAGTCAGAGGGCCCTTCTACCCCACACTACAGGCACTGCCTCCTCTCATCAAAGGCACAACGGTTGCAGACATTGCAGCAATCTCAGGCAGCATGGACGGCTGTACCAGTGAAGCTGACAGGTGATTATAATGGTTATAGCCATTCCTGAATTCATTATTCCTCTTATTCCCTGGATCCGCGGAATAGTCGGCCTTTCTCTAGTTGGAGTTATTTTCCTGGGGGCAATGGGAGCTGTATGGCTCGAACGAAAGCTTTCTGCAGATATCCAGTGCAGGATGGGACCCTGCCGTGTAGGAAAGTACGGGCTCCTGCAGCTTGTAGCCGATGCAATCAAGCTCTTTACAAAAGAAGACTTAAGACCGCTGAACGCTGACAAATTACTTTTCAATAATGCCAATATTTTTATGATTGGTTCGGTTTTCCTTATGCTTGTTGCCATTCCAGTTGGTGCGGTCTTCATTAATGGGGTCGAATACCCGCTTGCAGTCACCCAGATGGACATCAGCGTGCTTTACATCGAAGCAGTATCCGCATTATCTATTTTCGGAATTTTCATGATAGCTTATGGCTCTAACAACAAATATTCCCTGCTTGGAGCTTTTAGAAACTTTGCCCGAATGGTTGGGTATGAAGTGCCTCTCGGGTTAACCGTTGTAAGTGTAGCTATCATGACAGGTTCTCTGAGTATTGTGGAGATTTCCAGATCACAGGGCATGCTCTGGAATATTTTCCTGCAGCCCCTGGGATGCTTTGTATTCTTCGTAGCCCTTATGGCTGATATGGGAAGGCTTCCCTTTGACCAGAATGAGTCCGAAGAAGAACTGGTAGCAGGCTGGATTACAGAATACGGTGGGATGCGTTTTGGACTTGCCTTCTTTGCCGAGTATATTCATATGATCCTTGGTTCTTTCCTTGTAGCCCTTCTTTTCCTTGGAGGCTGGAATGTACCAGGTTTTGTTGCAAATAATTCTGTGCTTGGCCTTATTGCTCCAACAGTTTTCCTGCTTATAAAAGTCATCTTTGTACTTATGGTAATTATAGGCCTCAGGTGGGCTGTCCCGAGATTCAGAATTGACCAGGTTGTCGACCTGAGCTGGAAGAAACTGCTTCCTCTTGCTCTTTTAAACCTTGTATGGGCAGTAGGGCTCGGACTTTACCTGGGAGCGTGAAATCATGGTCCTTAAAAACATTAGGTACGCGATAAAAAACATCACAAAGCCTCCCGTAACCAGGATGTACCCGGAAGTACGCACTGAGCTTTCCGACAGGTTCAGAGGGCTTCAGATACTTGATAAAAGTAAATGCATAGGCTGTGGCATCTGCGCTAATACCTGCCCTAACACCGCAATCAAGATCGTAAAAGCTCCGATTGCACCAGGCAGCGAGAAACAACGCTGGTTCCCCCAGATTGACATAGGGCACTGCCTTTTCTGCGGGCTATGTATCGACCAGTGCCCGAAAGGCGCGCTTTCAAGCGGGAAGGAATACACTAAAGGTCTTGTTAAATGGCATCACAAAGACCTGCTTATGACCCCTGAAAAACTCGCCAGGGAAGTCGATCTTGAGAAAGGTGACGAAAGATGATAGAACTCGGAACGATTGGAGCAGCTCTGGAAATGGCTGTCTTCGGGCTTCTCGCTTTTATTACACTATTCTTTGCAATCTTTGTGGTAATCGCAAAGGACATTGTCAGGGCTGGACTTGCCCTCATTATGTGCATGTTCGGAGTTGCAGCTCTCTATATTCTCTTAAACGCTCAGTTTCTGGGAATTATTCAGGTGCTGGTTTATATAGGGGCAATCGGAGTGCTGATTCTCTTTGCAGTTATGCTTACAAAGCATGAAATCAGAGGTGAACCCCGGTGAAGATTAATCGGCCTTTAGCCTTTTTCGTAGCTTTGCTCTTTACAGCTGTTGTGGGAGTTGGGGTTTTTGGGACTGCCTGGAATACGGTTTCCGAACTTCCTGAAAACCCGACTGACCAGAGTAATATAGAAGGCATAGGCATGCTGCTCTTTACTCAGTATGTAGTGCCTTTTGAGGTTCTCTCAATTGTCCTGCTCGCATCCCTTATAGGGGCAATCTACATGGCAAAAGGGGAGGGCAACCAATGATTCCTTTAACCTTTTACCTTGGGCTTGCAGCCCTGCTCTTCTCAATTGGACTCTATGGGGTAATGACCAATAAAAACGGCATCAGGATGATTATGTGCATTGAGCTCATGCTCAACTCCGCAAACCTGAACCTGGTAGCTTTCTCAAGTTACACGGATACCCTTAACGGGCAGGTTTTTGCCATATTCTCAATTGCCCTCGCAGCTGCCGAAGCAGCAGTAGGGTTTGCAATCTTCATGGCAATCTACAGAATGCACGATAAGATCAACCTTGATGAGCTCAACATCCTGAGGTGGTAAAAACGGCTCTGGAAGACTTTGCATTTTTGATCCCCTTACTTCCGGCACTGGCTTTTGTGATCACCTTCTTTTTTGGCAGGAAAATGCCATCAGGTGGGGCAATAGTCCCTATTCTGGCAATTGCCGCTTCCTTCGTAATCTCTTTAATGATTACGCTCGGGCTGCTGGCAAATCCGGAAGAGGTCATAAGCCAGTCTTATTCCTGGTTTGCAGTGCTCAACATCGGAATTTTGATTGACCCTCTGGCTGCAGTAATGCTGTCAATGGTTTCCTTCGTGAGCCTGCTGATCCATATCTATGCAGTTAGCTATATGTCCCATGATCCAGGAAAGCCCAGGTACTTTGCAGAAACCGCACTCTTTACCGCGGCAATGCTTTCCCTGGCGCTTTCGGACAATATCCTTCAACTCTTCGTTTCCTGGGAACTTGTAGGGCTGTGTTCCTATCTCCTGATTGGTTTCTGGTTTGAAAAGCCCTCGGCTGCAGCGGCTGCCAAGAAAGCTTTCCTGACAACCAGGATTGGAGATGTGATGTTCCTTACCGGGATAATAGTACTGACTTCCGATCTCCTGAAACTTGCAGGAGGCTTCCAGGACGGAGTGTACCTGCTCCGTTTTGACGAAATCTTCAGTTACATCCCACAGCTTGCGGCTCTTCAGGCAAACATTTTCGGCTTTGAAGTAAGCCATCTTACTATTATCACCCTGCTCTTCTTCGGAGGAGCCGTAGGAAAGTCTGGGCAGTTCCCTCTGCACGTTTGGCTGCCTGATGCAATGGAAGGTCCAACAACCGTTTCAGCCCTTATCCATGCTGCAACAATGGTTACTGCCGGGGTTTACCTGGTCGCAAGAACCTTCCCGATGTTTATTGCAGCTCCTGACTCCCTTCTTGTGGTCGCTTACCTTGGAGGCTTTACCGCACTCTTTGCAGGCACTATGGGCATTGTGATGAACGACCTCAAGCGTGTGCTTGCTTTCTCGACCATCAGCCAGCTTGGATACATGATGCTTGGTCTGGGTCTTGGTTCGGCAATCGGGCTTGAGGCGGTTGGGATCTCCATCTTCCATCTTATCAACCATGCTTTCTTTAAGGCACTCCTTTTCCTCTGTGCAGGCAGTGTAATTCATGCAGTCGGCACGCAGGATATGAGGGAGCTTGGAGGCGTAGGAAAGGTAATGCCAATTACTGCTGTTACCATGACAATCGCAGCCTTAGCTCTGGCAGGTTTCGGAATTCCGGGAACTTCAATAGGAACAAGCGGTTTCTTCTCAAAGGATGCAATTATTGAGGCTGCCTATCTCTTTGGAGAACACAGCAATAACTGGATTCCCTATGCGTTCTCAATTGCAGCCGCACTCCTCACATCGATTTACATCTTCAGGCTGATCTTTATGACCTTTACAGGGAAGCCTAGAAGCGATTATCACGGGCACGAGTCCCCTGCCATTATGACAATTCCCCTTTCCATTCTGGCACTCTTTGCCCTTGCGTTTGGAGGGCTGACAAAAACAGGGTTCATGGCTTTCCTTGAAGAAACCTTTGCCAACAGCTTCGTGAACATTGACATAGGAAGCCTTGCAGTAATAGGCCAAAACGAGCTTGTAGAGGCAGCAGGGCATGAGCCTGTTTTTGTTCTGTGGCTTCCGCTGATAGTTGCAGTTGCAGGCCTTGCAGTCGCTTTTGTAATCTATTATCTGAGAATAGTTGAACTTGGACCTATTGCTTCCATGAAAAATCCGATTTACAGGCTGCTTTACAAGCGCTATTACCAGCATGAAATCTATACCGGGTTCTTCTCACTTGGAATCGTATACGGAGTCATTGCTTTCCTTTCGCAGGTGCTTGATATCATAGTTGACAGCATTGTTGAGGGAATCGGAATCCTTACAGTCGGTGCAAGTGAAGAACTCCGGAGAGTTCAGACCGGGGTTGTCCAGACTTATGCAACTGCAGTAATTGCGGGTGTAAGCCTGCTAATAATACTTATTAAGTTAATTATGGAGGTATTCTGATGCTGCCGGTCGCATCATTGTTGATTCTGGTGCCGCTGATCTTTGCAGCGGTGACCTTTTTCACAAAAACGAAAGAACAGGCTGCAGGCCTGGGCTTTTTAGGGTCCCTTGTGACTCTAGGCCTTACCCTGTACGCCTACCTGAACTTTGACAGCAGTACAGCTGCTATGCAGTTCTTTGAGTCGATAGAATGGATTCCTTCACTCGGGGTTAACTATTCAGTTGGAATTGATGGCATTTCCATGCCCCTCATTCTCCTGATTTCAATTGTTATCCCGTTCCTGATCCTTTATAGCTGGAAGGAAGACAGGGAAGCTCCGAACAGGTTCTACGGGCTCATCCTTACCATGCAGGCTGCAGTTATAGGAGTCTTCGTAGCCCTTGACTTCCTGGTCTTCTATATCTTCTGGGAGCTTACCCTCATTCCTCTCTTCTTCATGGTAAATATCTGGGGAGGAGAAAAACGGGTCCATGCATCTTATAAATTCTTTATTTACACACATGTTGCCTCCCTGGTAATGCTTCTTGGGATCTTTGGGCTCTTCTATGCCTCCTGGCAACAGACCGGGGTTCCAACCTTTGATATAAGAGAGCTTGTTACACAGTTCCAGTTCTTCGAATCCAGCCTTTTAAGGGATGCAATCTTCCTTTCAATAATCTTCGGGTTTCTTGCAAAGATGCCAGCCTTCCCCTTCCATTCCTGGCTGCCAGATGCGTATAGTGAGGCCCCGACTGCAGGCAGTGTACTCTTCGTCCTGCTCAAAATAGGAGGATACGGGCTTTTCAGGATTTCACTTCCCATGCTCCCGAATACTGGCAATCCCAATCTGATGATTACTATACTGGGTTTCCTCGGATCTTTCAGCATTCTTTATGGGGCTCTTGTGGCTCTGAGGCAGAAAGATCTCAAGCGCATGATCGCGTATTCCAGTTTGAGCCACATGGGATTTGTCACACTTGGAGCAGCCGGGCTTGTTACCCTGTCGGTTTCAGGCGCTATGTTCCAGCAATTCTCCCACGGGCTTATCATGAGCATTCTGTTCATGTCCGCAGGCGCTATCCAGACCAGCACAGGCACAAGGATCATCAACAACCTTGGCGGGCTTGCAAAGAAAATGCCGAAGCTGACTGTGGTTATGATGGTCGGGTTTATGGCATCCCTTGGCTTGCCTGGATTGACCGGCTTTATTGCCGAGTTCCTGGTGCTGACCTTCAGCTACGTTAACCTGCCTGGCTTTGTTCTGTTTGCCCTGCTAGCAATAGTGATTACTGCAGGTTACCACCTCTGGGCAATGCAGAGGGCAATGTTCGGAGTGTACAATGAGAAACTTGGGGATATCAGCGATATTAATTCCCTTCAGGTCTTTTCAATGGGAGTAATTGCCATTCTTGTGATCTATTTCGGCTGGAACCCGAATCCGGTGCTTAATATGATGATTACGAATTCGGAAGCAATTGTAAGCCTCGCGGCTGCCCTGGGGGTGTAAGAAATGGAGAATTTAATGTTCCTTGCACCTGAATTAGCAGTCGTTGTAACCGGCCTGATAGTACTGCTTATAGGGGTTTTCATGTCCCCTCAGGCCAAGAATGTGCTGGGTTATCTGGCAACCCTGGGAGTCCTTGCAGCTCTGGCTCTGACAATACAGAGTTTCGGGACCGAAGCTACAATGTTCTTTGGCACTCTCAGTATTGATGCCCTCTCCCAGTTTTTCAAACTGGTCTTCCTTGCAGTTTCCCTGATCGTTTCGCTTGCTTCAATCAAGTATAATGAGAACAGCGACCATACCGAAGAGTTCTATTCTCTGGTGCTTTTCGCAACCTTTGGAATGATGGTTGTTGCGTCTGCAAACGACCTGATCCTGCTCTTCTGTGCTTTTGAGCTAGCAAGTCTTGCCACCTTTGCCCTTGCAGGCTTTGAGAAAAAGAATGCAAGATCTCTCGAAGGAGCCATGAAGTACTTTATAATAGGTGCAATCTCTTCAGCCCTTATGCTCTTTGGGATTTCTTATGTCTACGGGGCAACAGGCACTACCAGCATCCCTATGATTGCTGAAAATGCCACTCTCCTGGCAGAAAACCCTATCGGGCTTGTTGCAGTCGTGCTGCTTATTGCAGGCTTCGGCTTTAAGATGGCTCTTGTGCCCTTCTATATGTGGGCTCCGGATGCCTACCAGGGTTCCCCTTCAGTTGTTTCCTCCCTGCTTGCAGCCGGGTCGAAAAAGATGGGTTTTGTGGCAGCTTTCAGGGTTTTTATCGTAGCCCTTGCAGCTCTCCAGCCTGACTGGCAGTTTGCCTTTACGCTTCTGGCAGTCGTAACCATGACCTTTGGAAACGTGGTTGCAGTATCCCAGACCAGCGTAAAACGTATGCTTGCCTACTCCTCCCTTGCACAGGCAGGATATATTGCAATGGCTTTTGTGGTAATGACCCCAATGGCTCTCACTGGTGGAATCTTCTACACCCTTGCTCACGCCTTTATGAAGGCAGGCGCATTTATTGCAGCCGGGGCAGTTGTCTGGATGATAACTTCTCAAAAGACCGGAAACCTGGATATCCCGGACCATCTGGATAGCTTCAGGGGTCTTGGAAAGAGAATGCCGCTGGCTGCTCTTTCAATGACGGTTTTCGTCTTTGCCCTTGCAGGTATTCCCCCAACTGCAGGTTTCATGGCTAAGCTGGTGCTCTTCTCTTCGACCATTCAGGCAGGCATGACCTGGCTTGCGGTAATTGCAATCCTGAACAGTGCCCTTTCATTGTTCTATTATGCACGGCTTGTAAGATACATGTACTTCCTGCCCCCTGAAGGCAAGAAAATCGGCATGCCTTTCCCATATGCAGCAGCTCTTCTGCTTGCAGTCGCCGGCGTGCTGGCAATGGGTATCTGGCCCGAACCTTTCATGCAGTGGGCAATGGATGCAGCACAGGTACTTATCTAAGGAGGTATGAGAAATGACAGATTGTGATCTTTGCGGAAAAGGAATCCCGACCGTTATCCCGATCCGAACTTTCCCTCCTCTCCTCAAATTTGCCTATCCTGAGGGTGTCTGGAAAGGGCTCTGTGAGACCTGTCTCGATTCCGCCCAGAAAACTTACATCAACAAAGGCAAAAATGAAACCGTATGCAGGAGAGGCAAATGCTTTCTTTGCAGAAAAAAAGGCGGAGTCACTCCTGTTGAACTTCAGGTCCCCGATTTTTCAAAAGGAATCGTAAAAAAAGATGTTCCTGTTTGCTCAAAATGCCTGGAATCCATCAATGAGGCTTATATAAAGTTCAAAAGAGAACAGCTTGAGGAAGCCCATGAAGAGGGTCGTATACACGGGCACGAACATGTGCATGAGCATTGAGTTTAAGTAAAGCTGCATTTTGCGGCTTTATCTCTTTTTTATTCTCTATTTTTATTTTCTTTTTTAAAATAATTGTTTAGAATTCAATAGATAAACTTCCATGAGTTGAATTCTCCAATTCGGCTATTGATATTTTTCTTTTTTCGTAATTTAGTAATTATATTATCTACTATGTCAAAATCAACGTCAATAGGTTAATTTTAGGTAGGTTGAATAATTATCTTGGTTGTCTGTTTCCGAGTATATTCTTTTACTTAAGAGCCGGGTTCCATCACACAGTTATTAAACTTTGCCATAAATACTTTATAACAAAAAATTCATACAGTTTATGGAGAAAGTCAAATTTTTCTTACTATATGGGAGCTCCAGGAAATTGAAGGCTTCCTGTGAACTTTTATATAAACCGAAGGCAAAGCGTCTTTATTATATTGAACTTGGAGCAGGCAAATGTTCTACAAGAAAGTGAATAAAAAAATAGCTTTTCTAATATTTTTCATGGTTATCTTTATTGGAGTATGGCTTGTGCTTGATTTCATTCGGATAGGCCCAGGACTGCCCTCTCCAAAGGCAATGCCGGGATGGTACATCCCTGGAGCCTGGAGAGGAAATGTACAGAGCTGTATTTCGTCTTTTCCGGAGATTTCTCCTTACTGTAATGCAGGAAACTACTCTGGAGGAAAATTTATAAATATCTGGTACTTTGAAGATGAATCTGAATTTTTAAAAGCAGAAGATGTACTTTATCTTTATCTGGAAGAGAATGGTAATCTGTCTCAACAGGAAATAAATATTAATACAGAACTTCAAGAGGTAGCTGAAAGGCTTGAAGCTGAAAATTCCTGGAAACCCATTTTTGGTCCTCACTCTTTTAATACAACGAGGTATGAAAGTCCTGAAACTTCAGGATATTTTCTAGTGTACAAGAGACCTTTCCTTAAAGAGAGAGAAGATTATTTTATAGCCTATTACGGAATCAGAGGAATGACGAATCTCACTGAAGAAACACCAGCGCTGAAAAAATTGATTGCAAAGTCCTATTATATGTCTAATGAAGAAGGCAAGGTTGATGGCTTAAACAAGGGGAAAAAAGAAAAGGGCAATTCGCTATTTCCGTGGTTTTCAATAAAGCCTCAGTTTCTAAAAAAGACGTTCGATTGATTATTTTTGAATATGGGGTTCAGAAAAGCAATTTTGGGTTTTAAGATGAGCTCTCTTCCAATTGTATTTTTTCCGCCACTACGTGAGATAAAAATTAAAGAGAAGAAAATGAAGTTCAGTAATAGAAATACAGGTGTTATAAAATATAAACAAATCAATAATGAACTACCGAGAAGGTGGCCTAATGAAAATTAAAACTTATTCCATTATCGCGCTTTCTTTTCTATTAATAAACGCAAATGTCGTTGCGGCAGATACGATAACTGTTGGTAACAGTGGAAATGAAAATTATACCTCTATACAGCAAGCTGTAAACAACTCTGTCGATGGAGACACGATACTTGTTAATAAAGGAGTTTACGTAGAAAAAGTAGACGTAGATAAGAAGTTAGCAGTAATCTCAAAGTCGGGAAATCCAGAGGATATAATAATTCAAGCTCTTCATCCATATGATCATGTTTTCCATGTAACTGCGAATAACGTGACCATTAAAGGTTTTGGTTTGAGAAATTCCAGCTCAGCAAGTGGAATTTATCTGGACAATGTGCAATATAACACTATTGGTAACTATTCAGCTATCTCAATT
>DADO01000063.1:0-1608 GCA_002509325.1 Methanosarcina sp. UBA402
AATTTCAAGTGCTACTTTTGCAGCTTCGGCAGCATTTTCTGCGGTTGCGTCAGCTTCAATCTCATCGACCCATTTCTGGGATACAGGGGCTCCTCCAAACATGCACTTTACACTGTCCCTGAGATTTTCTTCCTTCAGCATGTTCATCAGGTCTTTCTGGCCAAGCATGGAGGTGGTCATGAGGGCAGAGCCAACAAGAATAACCTTTTCTCCCTTGTGCTTTGCAGCTTCTTCAACAACGGTCTCGTTAAGGACGTCGACTCCAAGGTCGAGGATTTTGAAACCGTTTGCTCCGAGCATGGTGCTGACAAGTCTGTGTCCTATATCGTGGATGTCTCCTTCTGCAACAAAAGTGATGGCAAGTCCTGCTTCTTCTCCTTCTTTCTTCCCCTTTTCGAGTTCAGGGGTAAGGACTTCCATTGCGTTGCTCATTGCTTTACCAGACATCATAATCTGGGGCAGGAAAATCTCGGCGGCTTCGAACTTGTCACCTACAATCTTCATTCCAACGGAAAGCCCCTTTGTAATAATGTCAATAGGTGAAATTCCTGCAGCCAGTGCCTCCTTACATAAATCTGCAGTGCCTGCAATGTTCTGATTTACGATCGCATCGCGTAACTTGTCAAACATTTCTTGGTTTGCCATTTTTTAAACCTCCACTGAAAATAGCTGTTCTATGCAGTATTGTTGGGGGTACAATGTTCATGGGGCTGGACAACCAACTTCTTGCAAAGGTTTGAAGCCTATTATAGGCCCAAGCTCCGCTATCTAAAAATAAGCATTAGCACGGGGTCCTTATTCATAGCCAAATCCCTACTGCCTTATTTCAGCCATTAGGCATGAGGGAATACCTTTGTTGGAATTTTGACTGTCTAACTTTCAAACTATTCACGGTATTTGCCATTTCTTGCCTGAATATAGTTCAGGTCTTTCGTGAATAATTTCTTTTCTCCTGACATTGTTACATGGGGATTTTATTTGCTGGAGATTGCAAATTTATCAATTTATTTATTTCCCAGTCGAATTAGCGACTCATATCCCGAATTTCCCAACAGTATATACCTGCTGGAACTGCTCGAAATTGCCCTGAATATTTTCAGATCCAATTTCCAAAATAGAGATTGGAATTATACTATATAAATGAATAGTATATTTGTTCTATAATATTCTCACAGAATCTTTAAAATGAGATTTTTTAAAGTATTGTACTTATTGTTAGGCTAATTATTCAGATTTTGTGGCCATTTTTTCCCTTTAAGTCTAAGACTGGAGTATTAAACCAAAAAATATAAATATTAGGGTCTTTGGCCATTTGAATTCAAATCAAATGTTAGGAGACCCCTACCTCTAAAATAGAGGTACGAAAGTTGTCATTTAAGGGAAACCTTTTAATAACAATTCTATTTTGGGAGCTAGAACAAAAGCTAGAACTGATATATTTTCCCGAGAAATTACTTAGAATATAAAAAGTTAAAGTGGTAAAAATAGAAAAATAAACCCTGTCTTAATTATTTCTCCAAATAACTGTAAAAAAATAAGGATGACCGTAAAAACAAGAATAACTGTAAAAAATAACTGTAAAAGAATAACTGTAAAAAAATAAGGATG
>DADO01000063.1:1921-6362 GCA_002509325.1 Methanosarcina sp. UBA402
AAAAACAAGAATAACTGTAAAAAATAAAACCGGCTTTAGAGCCGGCATTTCGATTTTTGTCTGGTATTTTTAGCGCTATGTTCAGTACTTGTGGTTGATGGTGCACTCGACCATCTTCCTGAGGTTAGCGGTAGGGGTCATACTGACAATTCCACAGCCAACTGTGAGCAGTCCGACACCTGCGTCGAGTACCTTCTTTGAGACCTCTGCGACATCCTCAGGAGTTCCATTCCAGAGTACAGCTACAGGGTCAAGGTTCCCGACAATGATGGCATTTTCCACATTACCGGTTGCGGTCTTGATGTCTACCCTCTGGTCTACGCTGATCGCGTTTACGCCAGCCTTGTCCATAATTGAGAGGCCCTTGGTTGTGTTTCCGCAAATGTGAAGAACTGTAGCCACATCGAGTTCTTTCATCGCGTCAGCTATCTTCTTATGATAGGGCAGGGCATACTTCTCGTAGAACTCTCCGCCGATGAGCTCATAGCTTGCTGTCGGGTCAATGATGGCTATGGTGTCTGCACCGTTTTCAACCATTGCTTTTGCGTAGGCTACATTGAAGTCAGAGCAGAAGTCCAGAAGTGCTGGGACAAGCTCTTCTCCTGTGAACAGATTGCCGAACCAGGCGTCTCCGTTGATGTGCTGGGCAAGAGAGAAGGGGCCAATCATGGAGCCTATTATAGGGAGCTCTTTTCCGTATTTTTCGGAAAGGATCTTGACGGCTTCAAGGATTACTGCAATTCTGCCCTCTTTCAGGGTGTAACCCTTTAACTTTTCAAGATCTTCCATGTTCTTTACAACGTGCTTAATAACCGAGGGCTGCTGCTTCAGGTCGCCAGCCTTTATTCCACAGCCAAAGTGCTCGGCTTCAGCTGTAATATCGAAGGGAACTCTGACAGCCTCAAAGCCTGCCTCAGTATGTCCTGCTCCCGCAAGAGTTGCCATTTTCTCTGCGTCAGAGTGAGCTTCTGGCCAGTAGGCTCCACATGCTTCCATCTGTTCGACAGTTGCAGTCTGAGTGAAACAGACAGCTGGCATTCTGTCCACCTGTTGTTTCCTTAATGCACGGTACAATCTTTCTTTTGGTGTGTATTCTGTCATCTATAATCCCTCTCTAAGTTAGATAGACGGAACTAATTTCAAAAATCCATACTATAAATAGATATGTATTATTATTCTTTAATTAAAGAAACTATTATATAAGGTTATCAATTAAATCACCGAGATAAGCTGGAAATTTCTTCAAAACAAGTATATTTGTTTTATTCGTATCTGGTGGCGAAAAGTTTAAATTAACTGGGAGATCCCGGCTTTAACCGTTGTTTTCTTAAGTGTCTAGCGAATAAAATATCTAAAGAGTTTCGACAAGTATATCTAGCCTAGTGTCAAGAACGTTTAGTTATTAATCACCTATTAAGCTCTGAATCCTTATGCGTTGATGGTGAACTGCCAAAGAATATATGTAAGAATTAAATTTCCATGACACTAGATTGATCTGTTTTTTTATATGATCTTTGTAATTTTTTCATTTAAATTGGTGAACAGGTGCAGATAATTTGCTATTAAACTCAGTTAATTAAAGGCTATACTATAAACTCAGGTAATTGAAGGCTATACTATAAACTCAGGTAATTGAAGGCTATACTATAAACTCAGGTAGTTAGTATTAAAGAAAGGGACCTATATGAGCCAACATCCACGATGGTACTATAATGAGTTTAAACAAATTGGGATAGATTATACTGACCTAAAAGTAGTACAGGCTTATGATTTATGTATGCAGAAGTTGAGAGATATTGAAAATGAAGCTAACAGTATTAGAGGACTTCTGAATATAAGTGATACAGATATTGTTCTTGAAATTGGGACAGGATCGGGGGAACTGGCACTCAAGCTCTCAGCACACTGCAGAAAAGTTGTAGCTATCGACATTTCGAAAATTATGATAGATTTTGCAAAAGTGAAGGCTGAAAGTCAAAAGAAGACAAATATACAATTTTATAATGCTGGGTTTTTAACATATGAAAACTGCACTGAGCCTTTTGATGCTATTGTCACTCAGCTTGCTTTACATCACCTTCCAGACTACTGGAAAATGATGGCTCTGAGAAGAGTGTATGGGATGTTAAAGGAAGGCGGAAAATTCTATTTGCGTGATGTTGTATTCCCTTCGATGGTCCAGGATTATGACAGCTATTTTGATGAAATTATAACCAAACTGAAAGAATCGACGGGGGATGAGCTTGCTAAAGAAACGGAAATCCACATAAGAGAAGAATTTTCAACACTGGACTGGATTATGGAAGGTCTTCTTAAAAACGTGGGATTTCATATTGAGTCTGTTAAATCTGATGGGTTTATAGCTTGTTATCTTTGTAAAAAATGATATATTTAAAGAATATTTGAAGAATAACAGGTTACCTTTGTAAAAATGGTATATGAAGAATATTTGAAGAATAATAGATTTGAAGAATGACAGTAGCTTGATATCTAGTTATTAGTAATAGTTTATATAATTAATAGGTTCTAAAATTATTAGTCCTTTTCCCTATTGCTGTCGAGTTAGTAATTCTAGTTAGTAACTATATTAAAAAATTACGATCAACATATCCCATCTCTTTATGGGGCAGTCCATGATACCGACGCCTCAAAAAATATACACTCCCGGAGGACCTGAAAAATGTATGGAATAGCACTTGATCTGGGTACTAGCGGTTTTAGAGCCCAGCTTATTGATCTTGAAACGAAGGAAACCTTAAAGACGGTCATAACAATGGGTCATCCCCTCCCCGGAGGAAATGTTATGGACCACCTGGATTTTGCAATTACAACAGGCGAGGATGTGGCTCATGCGGTAATTGTCGAAACCGTCAGGAGGATGTTCCAGCGGTTCGATGCCGATCTTTCCAAGGTGGGAAGGCTGGCAGTCTGTGGAAATCCTATTCAGCTGTCCCTTTTCCAGAATATTGAAATAAGAGACCTTGCCTATGCAGGAGAAAATAAGCAGAAATTGTTAGGAGTCCAGAATGTAAAAAGAGATGCCCGTGTATTTCTGGCTTCGGAGATTTTCGGGGAAAAAGACCTGCCCAACTGTGAAATCACTGTGCCCCCTGCAATCAAACATGAGATCGGAGCTGACGCGCTGGCTATGATGCTTGAAACCGATTTCCTTACTCAGCCCGAAATCTCACTTGTCACGGATTATGGGACAAATGCCGAGATGGCTCTAAAAGTCGGGGATAAGATTATTACGGCAAGCGCGGCAGCAGGACCTGCAATTGAAGGGCAGGGTATAAGTTCAGGCATGCTTGCAAGCCCGGGTGCAATCTGTGACGTAAAACCTGAAGGGGAGTACTGGAGAATTATTGTTCTTGACAGGGAGATGGAAAAGCAGAACGCTTACCTTATCAATCCAGTTACAGGGGAGATAAAGGAGTCCTATGGCTATGAGGCAGCTGGAATTACTGGAACAGGGGCTATATCGGCTTTTGCCCTTGCACTCAAAAGCGGGCTGATTGAAAAATCTCCTAAACTTCCGAACGGAAAGCTGATTCTGGGCCCTGGAATTGAAATCACTGAGAAGGATGTAGAAGAGGCTGGAAAAGCTATCGGAGCAATCCGGGCTGCCCAGATGACCCTTATCATTGAATCAGGGATTAAGTACGAAGACCTGGAATATGCGTATATGTCAGGCGCCTCTGGAGCCTATGTGGACGCTGAAGATGCCCGCAGGCTTGGAGCCGCACCAGGATATGCAAAAAAAATTGTCCAGTTCGGAAATACCTCACTTGCCCTTGCTCGGGAACTTGTGCTGGAAAAATCCAGGCTGGATGATGTAATTAAGATTGCAAAGAAAATTACTGCCGATCACCTTATGATGGCAACCAGCGAGATTTTTAACAATTTCTACCTTTGCGAACTTTCCTACTGGACCCAGGGCATGCCCCTTGAGATGTACGACCAGATGCTTGAACTCTACGGCCTGCCTCCCCTCCCAAAAACTCTCGAACATGTAAGTATCGAAAAACGAGTCAGCAAAGATATAGAACAGGTAGGATCTGGCGGGCTTTCAATTCTCAAAGAAATAGGTATAATTCTCGAGGTCCCGGTTGAAAAATGCATCGCGTGTAAAAAATGCATAAAAGAATGCCCTGAAGATGCTCTTGAAATCGTAGAGATAGACGGTCAGAGAGTCGCAAAATATGACAGTCAGAAATGCCTCGGCACAAGCTGCCGCCGCTGCGTCTCTATTTGTCCTGAAAATGCCATCGACATAACCAAACTTAAAATCACAGCGAAATAACCTCAGGTGGGAACTAAACTCCCACCCACTTTCTTATTTTTCGCCTTTTCTCACAACCGTTGCGCCGGTTGACCACGCCGATAGGGTTTTTGGATAAGGCTTTCAAAATCCAAACGTTGCACCGCAACCGTTGCGCCG
>DADO01000063.1:6564-11996 GCA_002509325.1 Methanosarcina sp. UBA402
GTTTTGGAGATAAGGCTTTCAAAATCCAAACGTTACTCCGTTTTTGATCAAACCTTTTCTCATAACCGTTGCGCCAGTTGATCACGCCGATAGGGTTTTTGGATAAGGCTTTCAAAATCCAAACGTTACTCCGTTTTTGATCAAACCTTTTCTCACAACCGTTGTGCCGGTTGACCACGCCTTCGTCAGGGGGTTTGAAAAGGGTTGTGATCATTCTGCGCTGCTAGGGTTTTAACTTTTTTGAAAAAATTGCGGGTTTTAGAGAACAGAGTACAGCATTGATGCTGTTCCTATTCCCAGAGGTTCTGTTACAAGTTGCACATTATATTTCTTTTGAAGTTCTTCGGAGATTGCGCAGGGGATTCCTGGGGTGGAAAGCACGCAGTTCTCGGAAAGTACGGCTTCAGGAACTGTATTTGCACATGGGGTCGCCTCGAAAATAATGGAGAACTTTTTTGGGGTTTCAAAGTCAAAAGGAATAATCCCGAGGTTTGAAACCGTTCTCTTGAGGAGGGTTTCGTCAGCATCATACCCGTAAACCCTGAAGCCTTTATGCACAAAGTGTGCTGCTCCGGGAAAACCCACCTTTCCGAGTCCTATTACAAGTACGTCCTTTGAGTCGGCTTTCTGATGCCTGGAAGCAATCTCAGCGTAGATCATGCCTGTGCAGGGCTGGTTATTGGCGATTTTTCCATTGTTGAGGTTATGCGCGAGGAAAGTGTGGTCGTCTGCCATAAGGATGATTTCGGCTCCGTTCCGCACTGCTTCGTAATAGCCGCTAACATCCGGACTATCTGTAACAAAACTGTCAAATCCAAAATACTGCGTAATTGCATGCAGGGAAGCCGAGAAATTTCCTATTATCCCGTTTCCTGAAGTTACAGGTACAATACCTACTTTTTCAGAACTCTGGGAAGTACCGTAGAGAGCTTTGCAGATACCTTTTATGTCAAGCCCTGTTACTCTCCGGACAGCTGAATCGGCTTCTTGAAGCTGCTTATTAATATTTATCAAATCATCTGGGGTTAAAAGTGCCATTTTTTTCTCCATTTCCTGTTTTCTTATTTCCTGTTTTCTTTATTCTCCTGTTTTCTTTATTCCTTCACACAGCCGCCCCGAAACTGTCCTTGAGAACCGAAAGTCCTTTACATTTCTTTGTCTCGGCTTCTTCTCTGTCTTTGCCCCAGAAAATCAGGGTGAATACTGGATTCTCTCCTTTACAAAGTAAAATCTCAATGCCGGATTCTTCATAGAATTTCCCGTAGTCGCTGCCCATGGAAAGTATCTGTTCTCCCACAGAAACTAGAACCCCGTTTTCTCCGAGCATAAGGTGCTCGTAAATGCAGTATTTATTTTCAGGAAGAGTCTTGATTTCCTCGATACTATCAGTGAAGGCGCGGAAAAGGAGTTCTATTAGGTTGATCCCTGAAGAAAAGTAAACGGCTGTCGGAGTCTGGCTTGGGAAACGGGCATCGATTTCGATTACCTTGAGCCCTTTTGGGCCGGAAATTGCTTCCACATCCATAATCCCTTTTAAGGGCAGATTTGCTGCAAGAGCCTGGGATATCTGCCTGAAGGAAGGATCAGGAGGAAGCGGAGTTACCATGTGGCAGTCATAGGCATCGTCTATATGGATCAGGGTCTCTTTTACCACGGCAAAATGACTGCCATCCCCTACAACTTCGAGAGAGACAACATCGCCTTCCACGTATTCTTCAACCAGCATGCCAGGTTCAAGGGCTTCAAGCTCTTTGTTGTCATAAATTATCCTGGCTCCCACACTGCTGCTTTCGCAGGGTGGTTTTACAAAATAAGGCGGCTCCGAGGGATTATCCTGCGGAGTCGGGACTTCTATGGATTTAAAATAATCTTTTGAGCTTTTCTTGTCCCTGCTAATCCAGTAAGCTTCAAAATCAAAAAGTATTGGGCAGGAGATTTTTTCTTTTATTGAACTCAGAAATTCGATGCAAGCTAGATTTTCGTTTACAGGAAGTAATGCGTCAACGTTTCCAGAGAGCTCAAGAAGTTTTTCAGGTTCCTTTATTATATCAAAACAGTGAAATTTATCCGCGTAATTCCGGGTCAGAGCTTGTGGATTTTTATCTATCAAAATGACTTTCATTCCGGCTTTTTTAGATAGATAGGCAGCTTCGAAGCCCTGGAGCTTTCCGCCCACAAGACAGATTGTTTTCAATCTAGCACCCCAGAACTGCCTCAAACTCAGCCTGCTGGGCAGGTTCCATTCCCATGGCTTCAAGCCTTCTAATCACGCTTTTTATGTCCCTATCTCGTTCTTTAAGGTCGCGGTCATAGTTTGCAACGCCTTCTAATTGGGAATCGGAGGGGAGAATCGAAGTAACGATGTTTGCCCCTGCATTTAAACGGTGAACCATGCCGTCAATGCCTTCCAGGTCAAGGGAGGCAGGGATGAGGCGTTTAGGGAACATCAACCTGAGAACTGATATGATTTTCAGTTCCGAAATATTTGATTTGTCACTGAAACCTTCAAGCGGGGTCCCTTCCTGGGGCAGGAAGGTCATAACTCTGACCATATCAGGATCGTTTGTACTCATTCCCCTTAAGGACAGGATTGTAGATTCGATATCGTTTCCAACGCCTGTGAGGATTCCGTCTTCTACGCAGTATCCCTGTTCTTTAGCAAAAAGGCGTGCATTGACACGCCCATCGAATGACTGTCCAACTCTTAGTTTCTGGTAAAGTTCAATGTCATAAGTTTCCTGATAAAGGGCAAGGAAATTTGCTCCTTTTTCCCTGGCTTTGAGAAGAGTAGTGTTATCCATTAAGCCTGGAGAAATCATTATGGGAAGCCCTAGTTCTTCTTTTACTATCTGGACAAGCTCAACGAATCGATCAGGGTCTTCATAGTAATAGGGGTCTTCTCCCATGGTAAGGTCAATCATATGAAAACCTGCTCCTTTCAGGGCTTTGCAAGTTTCTTTTATTTCTTCTCTGGTCAGTCGATAACGATTGATCTCGTTTTTACAGTTATAATAACAAAAAGAGCATTGGTTTTTACAGTAAGTGGAGAAATAGATAAAACAATTAAGAAATACCCTGTTGCCGAAATAATAATCTCTTACTTTTCGCGCAGCGGAATAAAGTTTTTCCAGGTCTTCTTCGGATTCAAGGGAGAGAAGAAATCTCAGGTCATCGTCAGATAATTGATAACCTTCAATGATTTTTTCCCCTAACATGTCAAATTCGTCAAGTGCCACTTTTCGGATCAAAATTTCACCCTCTCATAAATCTCCTGATATTTACTCCGACTCTAATGGAGCCGAATTGCCATTTCAATCTCTTTATTTTGCCTATTTTGCCATTTTGAGGTTTACCATCCCGTTTTTGTCATTCAAAGTTGTTTTAGGGTTGCTATTCAAAGTTGTTTTAGGGTTGCTATTCAAAGTTGTTTTGGGGTTGCCATTCAAAGTTGCTATTTAAGATTGCCGTTCTAGATTGCCATTCAAGACTTCTATTCAAGGTTGCCATTTAGGATTGCTATTTAGGGTTGCCATTTAAGATTGCTGTTCTAGGTTGCTATTCAATATTTCCGTTCTAGTATCTCCATCTGTTTTTAGCTGTTCCAGGTTACTTTAAACGGTTTTTCCAGCTTACAAGCTGGTTGAAATCCCGTTATAGTAAGATTCGGATCTTGCCGCCCTCTTAATGTTTTTAAAGTCGTGCATAACCTTAAGCAGACGCTCAAGCCCGAAACCTGCGCCAATCCAGGGTTTGTCAATACCCCATTCCCGATCAAGAGGGACTGGCCCGACAACTGCCGAAGAAAGTTCCAGATCTCCATGCATTACGTCGAGGGTATCCCCATAGACCATACAGGAATCTCCTACGATCTCAAAATCGATTTCCAAGGAGTCCAGGAATTCCCTGATCAAGGCTTCAAGATTTTCCCGAGTACAGCCTGAACCCATCTGACAGAAATTCAGCATGGTGAATTCTTCCAGATGTTCTTTGCCGTCAGATTCCTTCCGGTAACAGGGCCCGATTTCAAAGATCTTTATCGGATCAGGCAGAACTCTATCGAATTTCCGTAGATAGTTGTAAAGATTCGGGGCAAGCATTGGCCTCAAACAGGTATTCTTATCTACCCTGAAGACCTGCTTTGAAAGTTCATTATCACTGTCAATGCCCATTCTCTCAACATACTCTGCCGGAATAAGGATAGGAGACTTGATTTCCAGAAAACCCCGGTCCACGAAAAATTTTGTAATATCACGTTCGAGTTTTCCAAGATAGTTTTCCCTCTCATCGGCATAGATCCGCTGCAAATCACCTTTTCTTCTCGTCAGCAACTCGGACTCAAGTTCCCTGAAAGGCTTTGCTACATTCAGAGAAATTTCATCCTCAGGACTCAAGAGAGCTTCAATCCTATCAAGCTGGCTCCGTGTCAGTGCAGAAGCGGGTGCTGATGCAGGAACAGATGAAGATAATGCGGATTTTTCCAGAGGTTTTGGAGACCTTGAGACTGATTTCGGCATAGCTTTTTTAACCCTCGGAGCAGAAACTACCTTAACTTTCACACTGGTTTTGCTTTCTGTTGATTTTGTGAGGAATTTAGTTATATCCTCGTCCGAAACCTTGCAGCGTTTGCAGGTTTTCCTGTACTTGTGACGCCTTAATGCTCTGGCTGTTCTACAGCTCCTGGAATTGTTCACAACAAGGTGGTCTCCACACGCCATTTCAATGTATATTTTTCTTCTTGAGACCTCATGATGCTTGATTTTATGAAGCGTGCCAGTCCTGGACATCCAGAGCCCGGTCGCAGATATTAGAACATCTAATGGTTTTTTATCCATAGTGTCACCCCCTGGTGAATTAAAAGCCCGGGTTATCTCCAAGAAATAGTATTTCAGAATCCCGACTTACTGAATATAAGCACGGAATCAGCAATTTGCTGACAGCTACCCGGAAAAATGATTCCACACAGCAGAAAAAATTTATAGGCTCTGGGGAGAAAATCTCCAGATTTATAAAAAATTCGGCGGAATGCTAAATATCTCCATTCTGGGATTCAGAAATATGGCGGAAACCCCGGGAATCTAACCCGGCTGAACGGATTTAGAGTCCATTCGATCTACATGATCAGATTTCCTCCTAGACAAAATAGATTGAACAAAGCAGTTTGCTTCCTGTATAGTGATCTTAATTAGTAATGTAAAATAATATTGTTTAATATATATGTTTATTGGTAAAATTTCATAAAATTAAATTGTTATTTACCTTTAATGGAAAATTATTTTCTGATGCGCTATTCGCCTTCGGGATCCCATTTCACCCGAGTTGCATCTCGCCCAATCTCGAAAGAACGGAGCCCTTTTCAGAAAAGGCTGGCTCACAAACTTTTTCAAAAAAAGTTTGATCAAAAACCCCTGGTGACGGCGTGATCAACCGGCGCA
>DADO01000063.1:12176-14478 GCA_002509325.1 Methanosarcina sp. UBA402
CGGTTGCGGTTCAACGGTTGCGGCCCAACGGTTGCGGCCCAACGGTTGCGGTTCAACGGTTGTGAGTCAACGCTTGAAGGAATTGGGGTTTATATTAAGAAGCGTAAAACCACTGTCTTTAGTTCAGGGGTAGTTCACATAGCACATAGTTTCTGAGGCCCTTCTTGTAATACATCCCACGATAGAGATATTGTTCAGAGGTAGTTCACATAGCACATAGTTTCTGAGGAGGTATTTCAATGCCCATTATGAGTATTATTTCGTGCAAGATAATGCAGGATGAAATCATCTGGATTCTTGAGAATGACTCTTCTATTGATGAGATTCTCGTAGTTGAAAACGAGAATGTCCGGGATTTCGTAGAAAAATTGGATAAAGTAAACCTTCAGTATAAAATGCTCTCTCTAGAAGAGATTCCCTCGCTTCCTGAAATGGAAAGCGAATGTAAGAAATATACGGTTCTGATCCATCTAATGGAACTGGGCCTTCATAGAAGTCCTAAAGAGTTGAAAATTAAGGTATATGAGACAATAGGCATTCTTGCTCCTTTTTCTTCTGGAATTTTGCTATTTTACGGCTTATGTGGAAATGTACTTGGAGATGTTGAAAAAAACTTTGGGGTTAATTCTCTTTCCTGTCCGGTTCGTATTCTTAAAGATAAAGATCAAAGGATCGTGGACGACTGCATAGGAGCGACTGTGGGAGGAGTCAAGAACTATCTAAGGATACTCAAAAGCGTTAGCGATGCCGGCACATACCTCTTTACTCCCATGTATAGTAAGGGCTGGAGGGAATTAATTCAACTGGATAGGCTGAATAGTGATCCCGCCAAAGCATTGAAATTGATGAAAAAGACCCATGAAATGATCGGCTACAAAAGGGTTGCAAAGATTAACACCGGGCTTGAATATACTGAATATTTCGATGCTTCTGTTCGGGAATTTGCAGAGTTGTTCGATTTCGAAATCCTGGAATTCGACGATGGCAACCAGGAAATTTTTGAAGATTGTTATAACGAACTCAAAGTGGAAATTGAGGGCAAATAAAAAAACGAATATGAAATTCTTCGAATAACAGGAACAAAGAAATGAAAGGATTTGAAAGCACTTTCATGCCAAAGAGAGGACAAGTAAGAAGGTTGAAAGACTTTTGTGTTTGCAAATGAGCAGTTAGCCTTTTACAAACAAGCAGTTAGTCTATATCTGCAATTAATTGCCTGTTAAATGCTTGAAAATGAATTTGGATAGTTTGAAGGTGAATTTGTATATTCCTCTCAAAAGATAAATTTCTCCCCTCAAGTCTTTTTATAAAGCCCGAGAGTGCTCAGGGTCAGGGCAGTGGCGTTTATTTCATCGTTTTTATTCCCCCAGGCACCGCTTTCGTGAACATTTTCAAGGAGCCAGTGGACTGAAGCTTCAAGCTCTTCTTTAAAACCTGCAAGCAGTAGAGCCTGGATTGCCAGATTACTTGTGGAGATATATTTCCAGCCTCCATCAAGTCCTCTTTTTGAAAGAATCCATTCGGCTTTTTCCCGAATAAAAGTCTCGAAGGTTTTGGTTTTTGCAAGATTATCCTGTTTTTTAAGAGCCGTAATAATAAGGGAGGTGGTGCCAACCTGTTCCCAGGCAGGGCAATAGTGTTCGTATAACCAGTCGCAACCGTTTTTGTCCTGGGTCTCCATGTCTGTAAGAGCTGCAAGGGCGTAGGCTGTATCGTAAACGTCCCTGTTCCAGGAATTATTGCTTTTTCTGGCAAGCAGCCATCTTACTGAGGCAGTGAATACAATTCCTTCCGTTGAAAGGGCTGAGCAAGCTCTGGCGGTGTCCCTGATTGAAGAGTTCCAGGAACCATTCTTTTCCTGTTTAAGGATCAGGCGGGTTATATAAGGGTTCGGGAGCGCCCAGCGGGCATGTGCAGATAAGGTACTTGAGAGTTCCTTTACAGACTGAATTTGCTGGGTAGATAACCATTGAAAACTTTTTTCCACAATATCGAATTCCAGATTTCTTGACATTTTACTGTGCTTTTTCAGATTCCATATATTAAAACCTGACTTAACTTCCTACTGAATGGTTAATCCTTTTCTTCAACTGTTTTCCAAAAATTGGAACTTTCCCGAGACTGGACTCGGGCTAAAAAGTCGCAATTCTGCTGAGGAGATACTCGGGCGGCAAATAATTATAATGATTCCATGCGTCTTCGGTTAAGTGATGAATCGTGATAATTACCTCCATTTCCACAACAGTTGTCAGATATTTGATTCTAGTGTATGCTGGAACAAGGTATCGATTTCATGTAAATT
>DADO01000063.1:14691-22975 GCA_002509325.1 Methanosarcina sp. UBA402
AGAGAATTCCTTAACCGATGACCAATGATAATGATTCAGATGATAATTGAAAAACAAACAGGAAAACTATCGTAATATTGATGAAGATAACTGCTGAAACATTAGTGCTAAAAATATTGTACATTGACTGGAGAAAAGGAGTATGGAGATAGAGTCAAAGTTTCTGGTATTGGATGAAGCGGATTTTCAGGCACTTGAAAACCTTTCCAGGCTTGCTTCATATTCTCTTTCTGAGGCAAAAATCCAGTTAAATGAGGATATTTTCTTTGATACTGAGAACCGAGCTATTATGGCTTCAGGCTATTACCTACGGGACAGGAAAACGTATGGGGAATACGGGAGCTGGGTAACCATTAAAAGCCTGGGGGGTTTCGAAGATGGAACTCACAGACGAGAGGAATATGTAAGTTTTCTGCCCGAGGGGGTCTCTGTACTTGAATGTCCTGATTTCCGTATCAGAAACATGATTTTTGAATTTACGGCAGGGCTTGATCTTTTTCCACTTCTGTCCCTCAAACAGAAAAGGATTATTCGTCAGGTAAAAAAAGGAAAAAAGCTTGTAGCCGAAATTTACCTGGATCGGGTAAACCTGGAAAACAAAGGCAGAGAAAAACAATATAATGAGTTTGAGGTTGAGCTTAAAAACGAAGGAAGCTCTGAAGATCTGGAAATTATTCGGAGTTTCCTGCTCAAACATTATAACCTGGCTGAAAGCCCTTTTTCCAAGTTCGAAAGAGCTTTTCTTTTCATGGAAAATCTTCCTGAGATAACTTTTCTTAGCCTGAGAGAAAGAGCTTTCTGCGCACAACTTGCAGGCCAGAAAAATGTGTATGGAAAGCAGGCTCAAATCTTAATAGGACTTGATAATGGGCAGACCTGTAAAGAACTAAGTTTGCTTCTGAAAATCCCTGAATCCAAAATAAAAGCCCTGCGCTCAGAATTTAAAGAAAAGAGGCTTTCTATTTTTTCTTTTACAACATATAATGAAAAGGAGCCTGAATTCTATCATCTGTCCGAAACCGATTTTTTTTGAAAAAAGGAATAAAAACAACAGAATTTAAACAATGGGACCCTGAAAACCTGCTTGAGTATTATGGAGTAAATAAAAGCAGGGCTGAAAAAAGCAGGGAATATGCTCTCAAGCTTTTTGATGGACTGTTTGTAAGCCATGGTTTGGGGCAGGAAGAGAGGAAACTCCTCGGACTTGCTGCCTTCCTGAAAAATGCAGGAAACTCGATCTTACCTGAAGAAAGAGCTCGTATGAACAGGGAAATTCTTCTGATGCATCCCATAAAGAAACTCATGCCTCACGAAATATTAATGCTCGCCCTGATCGCTGAACTTCAGGACCCGGATATGACAGAAAAACGTTTAATCTTAACTTTTAAAGATATTCATGCAAAGCTGCCTCCCGAACTCCAGAATAAAGCCCTCATGCTTTCAGCCATCATGTCGATTGCAGATCTTTTCGAATCTTCCAAAACCCAGCCAGGAAAGTCAAGGCAGCTTAAAAACACTCTGGAAATTGAAATAATAGGAACTGTAACTGAAAAAGCTGCAAAAAAGTTTGAGGCTAAAAGTAAACTCTGGAAATCACTCTCTGGAAGCAAACTCCTGTTTTCTCAGACAGCTGATGAAGAAAAAGTTCCAATCGATGAAGAAAAATCCATAATAAAGGAAGAAGAATCCAAAACAAAGGAAGAAGAATCCGGAATCACGGTTAGCAGACATCAATGCTTATTTCGAATGGGTAGAGGGACCTTTTCTTCCTGTCGAACGCCTGCACAGGCTCAGGATCGCAGCCAAGGGAATGCGTTATACCCTTGAATTTTTTGAGAGCGTACTTGGAGACGACGCAAAAACTCTGATAAAAGAACTCAAGACCTTCCAGGACCAGCTTGGAAATCTGCACGATACAGAAATTGCAATTAATCTGCTGGGTTCCTATCTGAGAACCGGAGAATGGGGCTCTGCTGAAAGTGAAAAAGTTTCCGGAAATATGAAGTTTTCCGGAGGCGCAGAAGGAATAGAAGCCTACCTTGCATACAGGGGAGAAGAACTTCAGACGCTACTTAATGCCTTTCCCGATGCCTGGGAAAAGATAAAGGACGAGAGTTTCAGGAAAAGGATTGAAAGGGCAATTAAAAACCTGTTTACTGAAAAGGTTTACTGAAATTTGTTTTATTCTAACTAAAGATCTTTCAATTTAACTTTTGGAGGACACCTCAAATCCTGGAATTCCTTTAAGCTCAGTATTTCCTTCACGGACCAGGGGAACTCCGGGATCCTGTTTTATAATAACTTTGGATTGGAGACTGTATCCAAACATTTTCTTGAAGTATTTTTTCTGCTTTTCTACTTCCCAGATTTCGAGCTGACACTCTCGCTGAGCATGTATTTCAAGCACAAGGCTATCGGTAGAAGCAATGTAAAACCGAACATGGGAAATAATTCCGTTATGAGAGCGGTCCAGATCTTCGGCAATACGCAGCAGGGCAGTCAGAACCCTTATGCTTTTTACTATATCCTTATCGAGCTTGGCGAGATTGGGATGCTTTTTCTTAGGCTTATTTTTCCTGTGGAAATAGGCAAGGTTTGCTATGATTTCGATTTCTTCAGGCTGAAAACCCGGAAGCTCGTTGTCCAGTATGAGGTGATAGGCATAGGACTGATGGGTATCATATGACAGAAAAATTCCTATGTCATGCAGGGTTGAACCGTATTCGAGAAGTTCCCTTTCCCCTTCCCTGAACTCGTAGATTCCAAGCGCCTGGATACTGTCAAAGAGTTCAAGGGCAAGCCTGGTGACAGTATAGGCATGTTCTTCATCGAAATTGCAGGTAAGTCCAAGTTGCATGATACTGCGCTTTCTTACCGACATTTGTGTAATCATGTAGGAGAACTCGCTCTTTGAAATATAATCTACAAGTAGACCTTCTCGAAGCCCTTGTTTACTTATCTTGATCTCGGAAAGCCCCAGCTCTTCCATAAAGGTCTCAATAATTGCAGCTCCTGAGATAATAATATCTGCTCGTTGCGTGTTGATTCCCGGGAACTTGCGCCGCTCTTCAAGGGGTATGGCGCACATTGCCCTGACTATTTTCTTCAGGTCCTGATACTCCAGCTTTTTAAAACTTTCATGGGTTGTTTTATGCAGGTAGACAAAAGCAATCTTGGCAAGGTTTTCAATTGTTCCCGAGCTTCCAATTGAACAGCTTAAGCTGTACCTTGAAAGGTCTTTTGTTATATCTGTTATTTTGCGCCGGACATAATTTTTAATTTGCTCGTATTGTTCCTCTGAAACAGGCCCACTCTCGTCCGGTAAAAACATATTTGTCAGCCTGATCGCTCCAAGGTTAAGGGAATAAAGAGAATAACACTGGGCCTGATCCCCTACCGATATTTCAGTGCTTCCGCCACCGATGTCTATGAACAGAGCTTTTGAGTTTCCGAGCCTAAATCCGCTTGAAACTCCAAGGTAAATGAGACGAGCTTCTTCGGTTCCGGAAATTGTACAGACTTCGAGGTTTGCCTCCCTTTTAAGCATTTCGAGAAGCTGAACTTTGTTGCTCGCGTCTCTTGTTGCCGAAGTAGCCACAGCTATAACCTCTTCTGCTTTATAAGCTCTGACAAGTTCCATGAACTTTTTACAGACAATAACTGCGCGATCTATCGCCTTCGGCTGCAGAATCCTGTCTATGAATTCCTTATCCCCAAGTCGGACAGTCTCCTTCTGCTTGGTCAGGGGGAGATAAGATCCATTGGGATTGATCCGGACCAGAAGAAGCCGGATCGAGTTAGTGCCTATATCGATAAACGCAACAACTCTGCCTTCGGAGATTCTTTCGGGTTCCATTATTACCACCTGAAAGCTCTGTCTTTCGTTTTTCTCGAAGGAGTCGAGAAACTCAAAATAAACTTCACAGTACTAGTTCATATTTTTATTCTATTTGAGATTATTTGGTGGTGGCTAAAGTTCTGCAAAATCTGATTGACTTTCTATCCTTTTATCACAAAAAACAAGATGCAGAGTCAATGTTTAATTTATTCTCACTCATAAAAGATTATCTTGTCGATCAGAAAGATGGAATTCAACAACCAAGAAATGAGAACACTCTTAATTATTTAATTCATATATTATCTGAACACTTTGAACTATTCGACACTCTTCGCTTTCTGGCTCATCTTTGTAGTAATCTTTATTATTCCTGTATACATCATTTCTATATATTAGAGATCTTGCTTATTACACATATTGATTAAAGAAATGGTATGAAGTGAGCCCTTTTTTCTGCATTTTCGTTGTCGGTAAAATTAAGCGTTTGTTATTGAAAAACATGTATCTATGTGTATCTAAAGTGTTTTTTGTGTTTCATGATCTATAAATTGATGGAATAATTTGTATTTATGATGGATATGGAACGTTTCTCTTCGAAACCGACTGTTATCGACACTTGAATAATATATTTATTGTCATCCCGTATGTAGTTCTGCTCATCCGACGACCTTGCGGTCACAGTTGTTCGGATTAAGGTCTTTACGGAAACTCAAAAAACGAAGTCTTATGTTAATCATTCTTTCGTTTCGGTTGATAATAGACTAAAAGGTAATCTTGACTTTTCCGTTTCTGTTGATAATAGACTAAAAGGTAATCTTGACTTAAAAATAGAAGTGGTTTAAATAGCCTGAAAATAGGTTAAAATAGATGAATTGGGATTATAATAAATCATCAGTTATTTACCTTGTTTGATCATTTCCATAATCTGTTTAACATCACCTATAGCTTTTTTCTTCAGCTCGATCATTTTTTCCATGCGACCTATTCTCATTTCCATCCTTATTACTCTACGCTCCAGCAACATTAATACAATTTTCTTTTTCTGTTCTTCAGTAAACAATTTCTCAAATAAAGGGTGTTTTAATGATTCTTCACAAAGTTCTTCTTCTCCAAATTCTTCATGTTCCATATTTAACGATCTCCTTTCCATATGACGATAGTGATATTCAAAGTTATACCACTAATGCATTAATATCAGAATAATTATATAAAAACTAATGAAACATAACTAAGAAATCTATATTAATTAAAAAAGGATGCTAGATAGCCTTGTTTTGCTCATATTTATTCTAGTATGATATTATATTATAAGGCTATCTTATATTACATCATTATTATGTTAATACGGAAAATATATGATCTTTTGGTTATCCGCTTCTTTTTCCTATGTTTCTCTTAACTTAATTATTCCAATGGGTTAGGAATACAAAATATATCTCTGACTACTAGTAGATTTATAACAAAATAGTACTGATATTAATAATTTTAACATTTTAATAGTTAATCTCGCTAATTTACTGCTAACCTGAAGTCAAGTTTTTGTGTAGTATGGGGAAAATTGATCTTCTGATATGGAATTTTTTACCAAAAAACTTCTTGAGATTTGTGATTTTACAGAAAATTAGGCACGCTGCCAAGATGAGAGAAAAGGTAAGGAAAAGATAAAGAAAAGATGAAAAAGAAAAAGTAAAAAAGAAGAAAAAGAAATTCCCATTTTCACTCTTTCTTAGAGCCCAAATCCCAGCTTTCAGTATTTTCAAGCATCCATAACTGAGAATCCAGTTCTTCTTCTTCGGGCTGCGGGTAGATTCTTTCAGTCCTGCCGTTAGGAAGTAACAGGCGGGCTTTTACGTTATCTTTGAGGTGGGTTCCAAGGATTACATCCCTCACAACAGGAATATATTCCGCAGAGACCGGAAAGAGGATTTCTACCCTGTTATCCAGGTTGCGCGGCATAAGATCGGCACTTCCCATAAAGATCTCTTCTTTTCCTCCGTTCCTGAAATAGTATACCCTGGAATGTTCAAGAAAACGGCCAACTATTGAGGTTACCCTGATATTTTCACTGAGCCCGAAGATACCTGGCCTGAGGCAGCAGATTCCCCTTACAATAAGGTCTACCTTTACTCCAACCTGAGAAGCCCTGTAAAGTTCCCGAATGCACTGGTAGTCCACAAGGGAATTCATCTTGAAGATCAGGTGACCGTTTCCACACTTTTCATGCAGGTCAATTTCACGTCTGATGCGCTCCAGAATCTGATGCCTTAGAGTCTGGGGGGCTACAAGAAGTTTGATATAATGGTCTTTTCTCGAATATCCGGTAAGGGCATTGAAAAGGTCAGAGATGTCCTTGCCTATGAATGGGTCGCTTGTCAGGTAACCAAGATCGGTATAGACTTTTCCTGTGGCAGCATTATAGTTTCCTGTGCTCATATGCACATAATACCTGATGCCTTCTTTTTCAGCTCTGATCACAAGGCACATCTTGGCATGGGTCTTCCGCCCTGGAAAACCATAAGCCACATAAACCCCTTTGCGCTCAAGTTCCTTTGCCCAGCCTATATTGTTTTCCTCGTCAAAACGTGCTTTAAGTTCCACCAGGACAGCTACCTGTTTTCTCCGGTCTGCTGCCTTCATAAGGGCCTGAATAATTCTGGAGTTGTCATCAACCCTGTATAAGGTCATTTTGATTGCCAGAACATCAGGGTCATCAGCAGCTTCTTCCACGAAATCAATTACTGATTCAAAACTGTCATAAGGATGATAGAGAAGGATATCTCGTTTTTTCAGAGTTGAAAATATTTTCTCTCTGTTTGCCAGCTGAGAATGCTTTTTCGGCTCGAAGGGTTTGTACTTAAGTTCAGGACGGTTAATCTGTGCAAGTTTAACAAGACTTGAAAGCCCCAGAGGAGCTGAAGACCTGAACATAAAGGGAGCAGTAAGGTCCAGGTTTTTAAGAAGGATATCCGCGACTCTTGGAGGCATTGTATAATCAGTCTCAAGCCTGACAACCGACCCAAAATAGTTCCTGCCGACTCTCTGTTTTACAGCGGTCAGAAGGTCTTTGTCTCCATCTTCATCAAATCCAAGGTCTGCATCGCGTGTTATCCTGAATGGATAAGCTCCGAGAATGCGCTGTCCTGGAAATAGGAGATCAAGATTTGCAGCAATGAGCTGTTCGATCCAGACAAAACACCCTGTTTTCATCTCTTCCAGACTGAAGGTTATTCTCTCCTGGTCATCGTCAGGAACAGCTACGAGTCTCGTGAACATTGGAGGGATCTTGACCCTTGCAAAGCGTTCCCCGTAATCCGGGTCGTCAATTAATACTGCGAGGTTAAGGCTGAGGTTAGAAATATGAGGGAATGGGTGCCCTGAATCAAAACCAAGAGGAGTAAGTAAAGGGAAAATATTTCTCTCGAAATAATCTCTTAACTTTTCTCTTTCCTTCCCGGGAAGTTCAAAGTAATTAAGAACTTTAATTCCTTTTTTCCTGAGGGCAGGTTTAAGTATCTCATTCCAGCAGCTGTCATTGAGAGGAAGCAGCCTGAGAAGCTCTTCCCGAATAATGCGAAGCTGTTCTTGAGCCAGCTCATCGGTTTGGTCATTTTTTATAGCTTCCACTATTCTTTTATGGATGCCTGAAACCCTGATCATGAAAAACTCATCAAGATTACTTCCAAAAATCGAAAGGAACTTGACGCTTTCAAGCAGGGGGTTGCGCTCGTCAAAAGCCTCTTCGAGTACTCTCTCATTGAACTGAAGCCAACTGTATTCCCGGTCCGTATATAAACACGGATCACTGAGGTCAGGCATACCGGAAACTTCTACCCTAGCTCCTTCAATGCTATCCATAACCAGCCTATCAAAATCTATACGCTGAATGGGGAAGTTCCGTTCCATTGCTATCACACACTGCCTGAGTTTTTCACTTTTTCAGATCCACCTTCAAAAATCAAAAAAATTTGATGATAGAATCTCTGCATTTCATAATTCAATTTCATTACTTTATTGTTACCCGGTTTTACTGGGTCGAAAAAAGATAGCCCTCGCGTAAACTCAAACAACCTAAGATAGTTAAGCCTCAGGGATTTTTCCCTTAATACTGCAACCCTTTTAGCCGATTAGATTTTTGAATCCTCTTTACAGGAATAAGGCAATCTCCGTATTAATTTATTTTAGGTGTAATGGTTCCAATGCCTATATAATTTTTCGTGTCAACCGGATTTTCAGCAACCGGATTTTCAGGGCACATGGAAGCTCCACCAACTCGCTACTATTTATTAGTATATAGAACTAAAGATTTATAATATTATCTCTTAAAGCCCACTATTGACGAAAATAAAAAAGATGCTCTGGATTGAAAGGAAAGAAGTACTGGAAAATCATTAGAATTGGTTGAAGATACAATGTAAATTATTTATTAATATATTTCATTCTTTATTA
>DADO01000063.1:23261-25686 GCA_002509325.1 Methanosarcina sp. UBA402
CATTTTTCATTAATATATTTCATTATTTATTAAAATATTTCATTTTTCATTAATATATTTCATTATTTATTAATATATTTCATTTTTCATTAATATATTTCATTATTTATTAATATATTTCATTATTTATTAATATATTTCATTCTTTATTAATATATTTTAAAACACGGATCGGATTTTTTAAGAGTGGCTTCTTAAATCAGCTTTAAACTTACTTTTCAAGTGTAAATAAAACTCCTGCTCTTTTCCCGTGGTTTTCCTGAGAAGCCGTTCCACAATTAGCTCTGGAGTGCTCCGAGCAATACGATTGTACACAGGATTCCGGTTTACGACCAGTTCCAGGTGGGAGTCCAGACCATCCGCTTCAATCCCATCCACTCTTACCTCTGTCCCGGTATTTTCAAGGATGAGTTCCGAAAGATGAGAAACAAAAATCCCAAAACTCTGTTCGTTTTTGGACAGGTATTCAAGGATTCCTGCTATAATCCGCGCAGAGGCCCCAGGCTCGGTAATTGATTCCAGCTCATCCGCAAGCACCAGTTTTCCCGAGGTCTCGGAAAGCACTGAGAATTGCTTGAGGGTAGTTTCAAAGGCTCCTGCATCCAGGGTTCCTTTTGATTTTCCAAAGTAATAAAATTCTTCTACAGGCCCAAGTTGAAGTTCTTTTGCAGGAACCGGAAAGCCCATATATCCAAGGATTACGCATTGAGCAAGGAGTTCGAGCAGGGAAGTCTTGCCTCCGGAGTTTACTCCGCTCAAAAGTACAACCCTATTTTCCAGGCCAGTGGGAGAAAAGCTGGTTTTTCCGATGGAATAGCTGACAGGGTCGACTTCTCCATGGCGGGCTTTTAAAAAGAGGTTTTCTCCGGCTTTAAAACCTATTCCAGCGTCAGAAATCATTCTCGGAAGTCTCAGCTGGAACTTTACTGAAAAGCAGGCTATTGAAAAGCCAAGATCAAAATCCAGAACTTCTCTGACAAGCTTTTCTACAGGCTGGTGAAAACCTGAAAGCGTTTTTGCAAGCTCTCTTTTTCGGGCAAGCCTGGTTTTCTCAAGGGTACTGCTCAGCATTTGCCTGAGAAGCTGCAGCTGGGATTGGTCTACATTCAAAGGACAGGAGATTTCATCAGGAAAGAGGAGGTCCAGCATTAACTTTTCCTGCTTCTGAAGCCCTAACTTTTCAGCAAGCTCTTCTTTTACGGCTTCAATTTCGTTTTTATAGATTCTATTGAACTCCTTTGCAAGCAGGTCTTTAATTTCCATTCCCCCGCTCACGAGTTTAATAAGTTCCTGCCCTTTAAGGGTAAGCGAACTTGCCTCAAGGGTCTGGTTCATGCGCTGGTTAGCTTTATTCAGGATCGAGGTCAGTACAGGGTCCAGATTTTGCAGGGCTGCTTCCAGTCTGTCAAGTTCTGGGTCAAAACCTTCAACAGGTTTTCCATCCTCTCCTAGTTTTGAGAGAGCTGCCTCCAGCGCATCAAGCCTCTCTTTCGAAAGTTCCTTAAAGAACTCAAATTCTCTGGAGCGCAAAGCCGATGCTATATTCAGGCAGGCGCGGATGCAGGCCAGGTTCCGCGCAAAAAACGCCAGTTCTTTTTCGGGCAAAACCTGCCAGAATTCAGTTCTGGAAAGGTCCTGAATATATTCGGGTTCAATATTTTCTGGTAGATCAAAGCTAAGATAAGTGTCATCAAAAACAATCACACTGGAATAACCTCTTGCAAGGTCAACAAATTCTGAGAGGGTTTCTACGCCCTGGATAGGCAAAAAGGTTTGAAACTTTTCTCTGGCTGCTTCCAAAATTTTAGAGTCTCCACAGAGGATTATCCGGTCTCTAACTTTCAGGTTCGCTGGTACTGGCTTGAGTTTCCTGACTCTAGTAAGCAATTCCAGAAATTCGGAATTCTCGGAAAAAATATCTCCGAGTTCGAGATACTCTTTTACAAAAGCCTGTCTTTTCTGGATAAGGTCCATGCGCGAGGCAGGCAAGGGGTAAAAAAGGTTTAGCTTATCTCTGGCATGTGTGGTATGGGCAAAAGTTTTTATCAGCTCAAGCAGGCGGGAATAAAGGTCCAGGGCCTCTTTTGTCTTGAGAAAGTCGGAAATCGAGCAGCCCTCAACCCTGGATCTGGCATCCCTGGCAAGGGAAAGAGCAAACTTGTGGCTTATGCCATTGACTTCAGAAAGTGAGGCTATATCTCCCTCGCAGATAGCCTGAAGAGCGGCAGCCTCAGTTCCGAAGTATTCAATCAGCCTGCCGGCTACCCGTTCACCGATTCCGTGAATTTCCTGCAGGCTTGAGGGTGGCTGAGAGGCTTTCATATCCAAAACAATTTCCATATTCAAGACACACTTGTTTTAATAAATTTAGCTGGGGATTAAGCCCACATCTTTTAATTCAGAATTTAGTTCGGAATTTAGTTCG
>DADO01000063.1:25952-28971 GCA_002509325.1 Methanosarcina sp. UBA402
GGAATTTAGTTCGGAATTTAGTTCAGAAGAAGAGCAAGTTCTTTTTCAAGATAAGGGCGCATTGAGGCCGCATATCCGTGTGTTGCCTCAGTAACGTTATACATCGCTTTTGGCTCTTTTGCAAGGGCAAAAGTTCGGAGTGCCAGGTCGTGGGGGATTACGGGATCATTAAAAGAATGAATCTGCACGAATTTTGCAGGCGGCAGGGCAGCGAGATAGGTATCAGGATCGATTGAGCGATAAAAGCGGTAAGCTTCAGGATTGCCTGCAAGGGAAGGATTGTCTGTGAGGGAAGGATCGATTTCTTCAGTGCTGTACCCTGCAGTGCTGATCCCGATTACTCCTTTAAGGGAAGGATTAAGGGCGCAGGCAAGGACTGCAAATCTTCCGCCGTTACTTTCCCCGAGGATTGCAAGCCTTTCCGGGTCAATTTCCGGCTGGGCCGCAAGCACGTCTGAAGCTTTGAGGGCATCATAAACCATGCTATACTCTACAGGCTCAAGCCCGGCTTTGAAAAGTTCAAGGTCTCTTTCGGTGCTTATGCTGCCCAGATTGCGCTGGTCCAGAGTAAGGGTTGCATACCCCATTTTAGAGAGTTCCACAGCCAGCCCCTGCTCAGCTTCTTTGCTGACCCCTGCTCCAGGTAACAGGATCAGACCAGGAGATGATGGAGTAGTAGAAGATGCAGAAGAAGATGCAGAAGAAGCGGAAATAGAGTTTCCAGGAATTCTTAAAAGAGCCTGAAGTTTTTCCCCTCTGCTTTCAAAAGACAACAATTTTAAAGTGCCTGAGTTTTCAGGGGCGTATACGTCTTCGATTTCCTTAATCGTAACGACTGGTTCTTCTCGAACTGGCCCTTCTAGAAAGGATAAAGTGCCTGCTTCTGAAATCTCCCAGGGAGACGCAGCCCCTGCGGAACTGGAAGGGTTGTAAAGGATTCCGAAAATACCCACAAGTATGAGAAGAAACCCCAGAAGAAAAACTGCGGGTTTAGAGGTCCTGGTCCCTGAAGAAGCCCTGCTTTTGTTTTCTTTTTTTCCTGAACTACGTCTGCTCAAGGGAACCCTGCCGAGAAAAATTGTGGTTACGGCCAGAAACCGTTTACAGCACTTAAGAATAGTATTACTATACCAGTGAGGGCACCGACAATCATAACTGTTTTGGGCTGGATGTGAACTGCATTCTTATCTGCTTCATAATAGCGCATTAGCCCTGCAGAGGACTGGAGCCCGCTACCTGATTTTTTAGCCATGTATTAACACCTTTGAATATTTAATTAAAATGTAGGTTTCATTGCATGTATTAAGAATAATTCGTGTATTAAAATGTAAGTTTCATTACATATTTGCCTGTAAGATTCCTGATATATGATAAAATGATTATCTGGAAATTGACAATTTAGATTTAGAAACTCTAACGTGGCTACTTAATAATTATTGAGTGATTGTTAAATAACGCTGTTAAGATTGTTAAATAACGCTGTTAAGATTGTTAAATAACGCTGTTAAGATTGTTAAATAACAACTGTTACGTAACTGTTAAAACGACTGTTAAATTTTCCGTCAAATCACTGTTAAATTTGGTAATTAACACTAATTCACATTCCAGATATATAAATCCAGCAGAGATATTTCTTTATTGGCAGACTCAAAAGAGTTGAAGAGAATCCGACACACTCTTAAAAGTGTGCAATTCTCAAACAAGTACTTCATCCAGAAGGAAGGGTGGGTAAAATACTCCTTTTTCAGTAATTATCGCAGTTACGTTTTCCATGGGAGTCGCATCAAAGGCAGGATTGTAAACTTCCACATCTGCGGGGGCAAGCTGCTCAGACCCGAAAAATCGCAGTTCGTCTGGATCTCGCATCTCTATTTTTACACTGCCTTCCCAGCCATTGAAATCGAAAGTAGAGATAGGAGCTGCTACATAGAAGGGGATCTCATGTTCTTTTGCAAGAATTGAGAGGGAATATGTGCCTATTTTGTTGAAAATGGCATCCTGGGTAATTCTATCTGCACCTACAAGCACGCTGTCTACAAGTCCCTGCTGCATTACCCATCCAGCCATGGAATCTGAGATAAGGGTTACTGGAATTTCATCCTGCATAAGCTCCCATGCAGTAATCCTGCTTCCCTGGTTCAGGGGTCTGGTTTCACAGGCAATAACTTTGATCTCTTTGCCTTCAGCAGTAGCTGAGCGCACAACCCCAAGGGCTGTACCCCAATCAACACAGGCAAGCCTGCCAGCGTTGCAGTGTGTAAGCACGGTATCTCCGTCCTTCAGGAGTTTTGCCCCGGATTTACCTATCAACTTGTTGATGGCCACATCTTCTTCTGCAATATCCTTTGCTTCCTGAAGGGCAATATCCCTGACTCCCTGGACATCAAAGGCGTCTGAAATCGCTCTCAGAACCCTGTTCACGCCCCAGCTAAGATTTACTGCTGTAGGGCGAGTTGACTTAAGGGCTTTTCCCGCAACCTCAAGATCTCTTGTTATTGTTTCAATATCTCTGGCTTCACTCAGAAAAGCTGCAAGGGCAATCCCGAATCCTCCTGCTGCACCGAGAGCAGGCGCGCCTCTTACCCTGAGAGACTTTATGGCCTCGCAAAGAGAGCTCAAGGTTTTGCATTCTATTATTTTGTATTCTTTCGGGAGCAGGGTCTGGTCTACCAGCACCACGGAGTTGGACTCTTCCTTCCAGTCAATTGTCCTCATAAGATCACTTTCCGATGTAAGCATCAAATTCTGCCGGAGAAATTTCCGTTTTTCCTTTCACCCTCCTCATAAGTTAAAAATCTATTTAACTCAAAGGGTTCGGTACTCTTTCCTCTTGTAATTTGTTACCTTCTCTCTTCTTGTAGTTTGTTACCTTCTCTCTTCTTGTAGTTTGTTACCCTTCTTCTTGTATTATCCGCGCAATCCGAGAAATTTAAAATTAATTTATATAAATTAAAGTGGAATTCATTGGTCATCGGTTAAGGAATTCTCTTGGCCGAAAGCTATCGATTTTGTACCAGAA
>DADO01000063.1:29183-47439 GCA_002509325.1 Methanosarcina sp. UBA402
AATAGAGTCAAATATTTGACAACTGTTGTGAAGATGGAGGCAATTTATCACGATTCTTCACTTAACCGAAGATGCATGAACTGGAATTATGTTAGAGGTATTTACCTTTAAATCGCCTTTAAATTCCAGAATAATTGAAAAAATTACAACAGGTCAAGCTTCCGGCAGCCAGCCGTCATAATAAAATTATATTTAAAAAATAAATAATAAGTGTCAGGTGTATATAAATATACACAATATCTTTGCTCAAAAAGGCAAACTTAGATATAATAGATTTATAGAGTAACAGAGCAAATAAGATAAGATTTAAAATCCATAGTTGAGATACAGGGAATAATAATTTCAAAAATCAAATTCATAACTTCAAAAATCAAATTCATAATTTCAAAAATACAAATCCTTAAACTTTAGGGACCTTGAATCCTTGAATCCTTGAATCCGTAGATTTCAGAAATCGTAAAGGATCTATCATTTCATTAATGCGGTTTATGAGAATCTGAGTATTCATCGGAGAGTAAGCGCTTATGACAAAAATAAAAATAGCAATTGCAGGAATCGGGAATTGTGCAAGCTCTTTGATACAGGGCATTGAGTACTATAAATTCGAAGATAAAGAGCCCATAGGACTGATGCACAGGGAAATTGGAGGCTATAAACCCGGCGATATCGAAGTTGTTGCTGCCTTTGACATCGATGCAAGGAAGGTGGGAAAAGACGTTTCCGAAGCCATTTTTGCTCCCCCGAACTGCACAGCGGTTTTTTGTCCTGATATTCCGCCCACAGGTGTGAAGGTTAAGATGGGCAGGGTCTTTGACGGGGTCTCTGACCATATGAAGAATTATGAGGATAGTTGTACCTTTATTGTCAGCAAGGAACAGGAAGCCACAAAAGCAGACATTGTGAACGAGCTCAAGAATTCGGGTGCCGAGATGCTTCTCAATTACCTGCCTGTAGGTTCTGAAGAGGCAGTCTGTTTTTATGCCGAATGTGCTCTTGAGGCAGGTGTGGCTTTTATAAATAATATGCCTGTTTTTATCGCAAGCAATCCTGAATGGGTAAAAAAGTTTGAGGAAAAGAATATTCCAATTATTGGCGATGATATCAAAGCTCAGCTTGGGGCTACCATTACACATAGAATTCTTGCAGACCTTTTCGAGAAACGAGGTGTAAAACTCGAGAGGACATACCAGCTCAACACTGGGGGAAACACGGATTTCCTTAATATGCTCAACAGAAACAGGCTTGCTTCCAAACGGGAATCAAAGACTGAGGCTGTCCAGTCTGTGCTTTCCCGGAAGCTTGAGAACGAAAATATTCACATTGGACCCAGTGATTACGTAGCCTGGCAAAAAGACAATAAAGTATGTTTCCTGAGAATGGAAGGCAGTCTTTTTGGAGACGTGCCCATGAATCTTGAACTCCGGCTTTCCGTAGAAGATTCCCCTAACTCTGGAGGTGTGGTAATCGATGCCATTCGCTGCTGCAAGCTGGCTCTTGATCGCGGAATAGGAGGAGTGCTGTATTCTCCTTCTTCCTACTTTATGAAACATCCAGCAATTCAGTATTCTGACGACGAAGCTTACAGGCGGACTGAAGCTTTCATAGCCGGAACCCTGGAACGTTAAAGTCCTGAGGAGAGAGTCCTGCACTGAGGAGAGGGAGTCCTGTAAATTTAGATCTCAAAAATTCCCGGGCACCTCCGGGAATTTTAAGCTTATTCTGTTCTGAACTGTCATGAATTAAGTTTTTAGGTCCAGAACAATCCAATCTAGAATCTAGAGTAGTATTTAGAAAACTTTTCCAAGAAATTTTCCTGTTTTATCCTGGTTTTATCCAGTTTTTATTCAGTTTTATCCGTTAGCGAATTCCTTCGGCTGTAATTCTAAACTCTGCACTCGAGCCTTCAGGGCGGGAGCGGTGCTTGTACAGAATGGCGCGCCTTGTACCTTCGCCTGTTTTTTCCAGCTGAATAATCGTCTTTGAGATATGTTCCAGGGAACTGCCGCCAAGCGGGCGTACTCCTCCTGAAGTAATATCGGAATATACCTGGTTGGTTATTATAGCTGCAAAACCATATTTTCGGGCAAGGGCATGCAAAAATCCTATCTGGCTGGCAAGTTCTCTGCGGCTTTTCAGGCCTGTCTCATCGTCTTCAAGCTCGAACCTGTAGTATGAAGTTGCAGAATCCAGGATCACAAGACCGATATTCTCATCGGCTATTCTTTCTATCTCCCTTACTGCGGCATATTGCTCTTCAAAATTCAGGGGTTCGTAGATAATGACGCTCCTGGCTATTTCTTTTGCATTTTCCCCTGCAATCTGCTTGAAACGAGTAGGAGAAAGTCCTTCGGTATCTATGAAGATGACTCTCTGCCCTTGCTTTACGCATTCCACTGCAAGCTGGATGCAAATGTTTGTTTTTCCGGTTCCTGCAGGTCCGAAGACTTGAGTCACGATCCCTTTTTCGAAACCTCCTCCCAGAAGCTTGTCAAGGGGCTTGCAGCCGGAAGATAATAATTTTTCTATGAAATGACACCTCTTTTTGTACTTGATGGAATATAACTGGCCCATGATATAACGTTTTTTTGTAATTTTCAACCTTTCCAGGATGATTAAAGCTTTCTAAAATGACAAAAAGATAAAATGGATATAAAAGAAATGCTAGGTATGGTTTCCCTAAATGCAAGAATTAGAAGATATAGTTTCCCCAACTTGAGAATAAAGATTTTTTGAGAATAAAGAATCTTTTATTAAAGAATCTTTTATAATACTATACTGAAAATAGAAAATATCTTTTATTTATATGTTATAATGTTCAAGGAATAATGCCATATATATGTTAGCTGTACCTGTACCAGGTAAAATGGATGTTGTTATTGTTAAAGCCTTCTGTACCTGAAATTAGTTTCTTAATGAAGGCATTTTTTCAAAAACAGAAGTCCTTAAATTAGTTATCAGATCTGGTAACAAAGGAAGGCTTTTTGTATACAAAACAAAGGTGTTATTGTATCCAGGTCTGAAGTGAAAAACCATTATTAAGTGATAAAGCATTCAGAATATTTACCTGAAAATAAAGGTCATCTCCACTAAATCGAGTGGAAAAACGATATCCTGAGGGGCGCTTTTAGAAGTTGCGCTCTGTTCCGATATTGCTGACTGATACTTGAAAATATACGTTTATAGGGATTATAAGGGTTAGCTGAGGAATGGTAACCCATGTGGGGTTTTGTTTTATTGCTGTGATGCGCTCAGCACCTGCGCACCCATCCTGTAGACAATGGAAATAAATGTGATATGTAATAAGGGAACAAAAACCGCGCAAGAAACGGTAACTAAAAATCAGATTAAGAATTAGAGTAAGAATCAGAGGGACGTAAAGCATGGCAAAAATAATCATATATACAACGGAAAGCTGTCCGAAATGCAATAAATTAAAAGAATTCCTGGAAGCACACTCAGTTGCTTTTGGGGTAGCAGATATGTCCACTCCCGAAGCTCTAACTGAACTGCGTTTCAACGGAGTCTTCACAGTGACAGCGCCTGTTTTACAGATCAATGATACTTTCCTTACGCACGAGGAACTTTTCCGTGGGGGGGAAATAAACCCTGAAAAAATTAAGGGAGTCCTGTGATGAAAGAGGTCTGAAAATCAAAAATAAGTTGAATATTTTGCAAATTCCATTATTAAAGAAGTTACTGAAGATGAGAAAATGACAAGCGAGATCCTCTTACCCGATGACCAGTTATCTGACAACAAGTCAGCGCAAATGCCGCTTGAAGAGTTGTCCGTCTCTTTTCTCCCCAAAGATGACCAGTTATCTGACAACCAGCCAGTGCAAAAAACCCTTGATGGGCTGTCCGTCTCTCCTCTCCCCAAGGTAAGGACAACAGATGGTTTTATCCTTAACTGGGATAGGAACATTATTGTAAACCAGCTCCTGAAAGAAACAAAATTAAGCGAAATCTTCTATAATAAACCTTCAATCACAAAAGAAGAAGCTCTTGAGATCGCAAAGCACGCGGAAAAGCTCATTAAAAAAATGAATATCAAGTTTCTCTCAGGTCCTCTTATCCGGGAAATCGTAAATAATATCCTGCTTGACAGGGGGCACATCGAGTGGAGAAATATCATGACAAGGGTCGGGGCTTCGGTCTATGACGCCTATGAAATCGACACTGGATACGGCTTCGAGGCAAATGATAACGCAAACCAGCTCAACAATGCCGAAACCTCACACAAAAGAAAAGCCGACAAAATGTCCAAGGAGCAAAATCTCCTTCTGATGCCAAAAGAGCTTGCCGACCTTCACCTTAACGGGGATTTCCATATTCATGACCTTGAATATATGGGCACTAGGCCGTTTTGTCAGGATTGGGATCTTCGTTACTTTTTTTACTATGGACTCATGCCTGATGGGGTAGGAACTCAATCCAGCGTGGCAAAGCCCGCAAAGAATGCTGAGGTGGCTTTCCTGCATGCGGTAAAAGCTATGGGCTCAGCTCAGACCAATTTTGCAGGCGGGCAGGGCTTTTACAATTTCCTGACTTTTATGGCTCCTTATCTGGAAGGCAAGTCAGAAACCGAGATCAAACAGCTTATGCAGATGTTCGTCTATGAAATGATGCAGATGATGTGCGCAAGAGGCGGGCAAACTGTCTTTTCATCTGTGCAGCTTTCCCCTGGAGTCCCAAAGCTCTGGAGAAATACTCCAATTGTTGCTATGGGCAAGGTCTGGGACGGCAAGCAAGCCCCGCTCAGGACCTACGGAGAATTCGAAAAAGAGGTTCGCCTCGGATTTAAGGCACTTATGGAAGTCATGCTTGAAGGAGATGCCTGGGGCAAACCTTTTAGCTTCCCGAAACCCGAGATTTCCATTGAACCTGACTTTATGGAAGAAGACGAAGGATTCAACAGGACTCACTCTGAGCTTCCGACTTACAAAGAGCTGTACAGGATGACCTTCGAGCTGGCTGCCAAATTTGGAACTCCTTACTTTGATAACCAGCTTCCGGAGTACAGGGGTGCGGGAGAAGGAATTTCATGTTATCAATGCTGTGCGTATCAATTTTCTGCAAACCCTACTGATGATAAAGAGTTCGATGACAAACTTCATTTCAGGGACGGAAAACACTTTTCAATGGGCTCGTGGATGGTCCTGTCTTTAAACTGCCCAAGGGCGGCATATAGGGCTGAATATGATGATGAAAAACTTTTCAATGAGCTCAAGACTCTGATGAACCAGGGTGCGGAAGTTTTTAAGATCAAGCGAAAATGGATGAATAGTCTGATCAAGAAAAACAGGATTCCGTTTGCAGCTCAGTGCCCGAAAGATCCGAATACCGGGGAAAAAGGGGCAATGGCCGTGGATTTCGACAGTCTTGTGTATACTATCGGAATTGTCGGAATTAATGAAATGGTCCAGTATCACACAGGCTACCAGATGCACGAGTCTCTGGACGCATATAAGCTTGCAATCAGGGCTATGTTTGAAATGAAAATGCATGCTCAAAAGCTTTCACAGGAAACCGGTATGGAAATTGCTCTTGCAAGAACGCCTGCTGAAACAACAGCCCAGCGCTTTGCAGTCTCTGACCTCCTGCATAGGCAGTATGCTGACAAAGCTGAACTCATAATCAAAGGGGACGTAGAAGGCGCAAAAAGCGAGTTAAGCCAGACGCACGATCTTCCTATCTACTATACCAACGGGACTCATATTCCGCCTGGTGCAGATATATCTCTGCCTGAAAGAATAAAGTATGAACATACTTTCTTCCCAATCGTGGATGGTGGAAACATAATGCATATCTGGCTTGGGGAAGGAAAGCCAGATCCTGATGGTCTGCAGGAGCTTGCCATGCATATAGCAAAGAATACTCAGACCGGTTACTTTGCCTTTACCCGGGACATGACTGTGTGCACTGACGAAGGATATGTAGCTGATGGCTTGCTGGACAGATGCCCGAAGTGCAAGTCTGAAAACGTGCAGCATCTCTCGAGGATCACAGGATACCTTCAATCCGTAGAAGGTTGGAATAAAGGCAAACGCCAGGAACTTCTTGATAGAAAGCGATACAGCACAAGGGAACTCAGGTAAGAGTCCCTAAATCCTTTTCTGTACATTGTACATAAAAATGTAAGAAACGGTAGGCTATGAAAGTTAAGAAGCTGTAGGTTATGAAAGTAAATTACGCAGGTACTGTCCCACTCTCGACCCTGGATTGGGGAGGGAGAGCCGCAATTACTATTTTTTTCCAGGGATGCCCCCTTCGCTGCCCCTACTGCCAGAACCATCCCTACCTCCAGGGGCAGAACCCTGTAGAACTGGACTTCGTGAAGGAGCAGATCAAAAAATCGAAGCCCTTTGTGAGTGCAGTTGTATTTTCAGGAGGGGAACCTCTAATGCAAGCGGCAGTTTTACCTCTTGCAGAGTTTGCAAGAGAAATGGGGCTTGCAGTCGGGATTCACACAAATGGCTGTTATCCTGAGAAGGCAAGCGAACTGGTTAAACGAAAACTTGTTGATAAGTTTTTTATTGATGTGAAAGCTCCCCCGGATGATCCTGGACTTTACGGGAAAGTTACAGGCTGCGGAGAGTATGAAGCCGTGAAAAAGACTCCTGGACAGATTACTGCGTCTGTAATAGAAACGCTCGGAATTGCAGATTCCAGCGGCCTGGAAATGGAGCTCAGGACAACACTAATCAGGGATTTTATAGGGAGCAAGGAAGAAATTACGAGTATAGCTGCTTGGATTTCGGAAAATATGATAAACAGGAAATTTACTTATGTATTGCAGCAGGGGATTCCAGAATATAGCTTGCAAAAAGACTTAAGGAATTTACAGGTTCTGGAAAGGGAAGAACTCTACGAACTCGGGAGAATCGCAAAAAGCTTTCTGGAAAATGTTAGAATAAGAACAAAAGAAGGCGGAGAGGAAGTCATTTCTGATTCTATATGATCTTATCCAGCGTGTAACTTTTATTTGATATTTGGCGTGAAAGTGCTTTCAGGTACTTTCATTTATTTGGCGTGAAAGTACTTTCTGGTACTTTTATTTGTGCCTGTTATTTGAAGAATTTCATGTTCGTTTGGCATGAAAGTGCTTTCAAGTATTTTCATTTCTTTGCGCCTGTTATTTGAAGAATTTCATGTTCGTTTTATCTGATACTCTCTTGATATGTCTCGCACCTTCTCTTTTTTTGTCTAGATTTCCCTTAAAAAGGACAATTCATTTTCTCTTTTTAACTCTTTCTTTTCGATTCCTCTCTATTTTTCTCTTTTCCATCTCTTGGTATTTTCTTCTCTCAGACTTTTATAGAAAAACCATATTTAAGTTCAAATGATTTTGAAGTTTACAAAAGCCTTATACACCTCTGGAGATAAAGGCCTTGTGAAACCACTGGAAGATTTTATTCGTTCAATATCCGTGAACAAATTTTAAAACTTTTGAGATAATATTTCGCTTAATACTAAAATCTCTCTGTTTGTATTGCCAACTTTTGTTTAATGCGTAAAATTACACAAGTTAAATAAAGGAGAGGAACTCAGTGCATTTTGGCTTACAAAGCACACATTAAAAAGAAAGCAAAAGTAATCTTTTTCAAAAAACTATGAAAAACACAAAAGTATTTTCAGTCGGAGAGCGCGCTCTAATCTCCATCTTATCTGAAATTTTTAAAGCTCCCGATGGCAAGGAGAAAGGACAGGAAGGAATCCTTATAGGTGCGGGTTCGGATGACTGTGCCGTCCTTGACCTGAAAGGCGACGACTGCCTGGTTGTCACTACCGATATGCTGCACAGGACTACGGATTTTCCGGAAGAAATGACTCCCTGGCAAATGGGCTGGATGTCAGCAGCCGTAAATCTCAGTGACGTTGCAGCAATGGGTGCAGAACCCACAGGGCTTGTTATAGCAATCGGAATGCCTGCAGATACCGAAATTGCTTTTGTTAAAGAACTTGCAAAAGGTATGCAGGCGTGTGCTGAATTTTGCAGAACTGCGGTTATCGGGGGCGACCTTGACACCCACGCAGAACTGACAATTACAGGGACGGCAATAGGCAGGGTGAAAAAAAGCCAGCTCCTTCTTCGGCGCGGAGCAAAGCCAGGTGACCTTGTCTGTGTCACGGGATATACAGGGTCGGCTGGAGCAGCTCTGGAAGCCCTGCAGACAAAAAAACCAGTAAGTGAAAATGTCCTGAAGGCGCTTTTTGAGCCTATCCCACGCACGAAAGAAGCCAGAAAACTGGCCGAATCCGGAGCAGTCACATCCATGATGGATACAAGTGACGGTCTTGCGATGTCCCTTTACGACCTTGCCAAGCAGAGCAGGGTAGGCTTCAGGATTCGGGAAAATTCTCTCCCTATCCTCAGGGAAGTCCGGGAATTTGCTTCAAATCTGCACAGGCTAAAGGAATTTGCCCTTTACACGGGCGGAGATTTCGAACTTCTTATTACAATTGACCCGCAAAAGATGAAAAAAGTACAAAATATATGTAACTTAACTGTTATAGGAGAATGCACAACGTATGGAGCGGGGATTGTAATTGAATCCCCGGAAAACAAGCTTACAATTATTGAACAGCGAGGATACCAGCAGCTAAAAGACGAAACTGTTGATAGGTCTTCCTGATTAAAATCTAATTTCCCCACAAAGCAGAAGTTCGGAATGAGTTCGGCAAAAATTAATAATTTTTAATTGATAAAGCCCCAAAAGATCACAAAATAGAGCAAATTCAAAGCTAAACTGATTAAATTCATAATATATTTTATGCACAAGGTTCAGAAGGGTAGAATATGAATAAAACAAAACTGAAAATTATAACAGGAATTTTATTATTAGGGCTATTTTGCGGAGTTGCATGGGCGGCTCCCAACATAGAAACCTTTTCCCCGACATCTAACCCTACATCTACAGTAGGTCAGACTCAGGAATTTAAAATCGATACAAATGAAACGTGTAACATAACCTGGTATATCGGCGAAACAATAGTGAAAGATTCGGCAAGAAATGTAAGTACGGATACATATTCAAACAATACAGCGCCTGCAGGAGAGTATACGGTCAAAGCAGAAGCCAAAAACGATAACGGGACTGCAGAATCGAAAGTCTGGACATGGAAAGTAGAAAGTGAAGGATTGAGTATCCAGAACTTTTCCCCGACATCTAATCCAACATCAAGTGTAGGTCAGACTCAGGAATTTAAAATCGATACAAATCAATTCTGTAACATAACCTGGTATATCAACGAAACTCTGGTGAAAGATTCGGCAAATGTAAATACGGATACGTATTCGAACAATACAGCGCCTGCAGGAGTGTATACGGTCAAAGCAGAAGCTAAAAACGCTAATGGAACTGCAGAACCAAAATCCTGGACATGGAAAGTAGGAACAACTTCACTGCCAATTAATGTGAGCCCGTCCGAAGAAACAATAAACCTGGCTCAGGGAGAATCCAAGACTTTCAGTGTCAATACTACAAATGGCCAGAATATTAATATTCAGTGGTATTTAAATGGTGAATTAAAGAAAGAAGAACCTGGGCTATCCTCCTCTTCGTATTTGCTTGAAGGAAATAATACAGGGGAATTTACTCTAAAGCTGGTTGCAACCGATCCTGCGGGCACATACACCCCATATGAAAAAACGTGGAAAGTAAACGTGCAGACTACTTACCATTCAAGTGGAAACAGGATCTGGGATGAAAAACTGGGACTGGCCAAAACCTATACCTGGAATGCCCAGAGTTATTCGGGATTCTACTATGACCTTGATTCTGGAGTATCCTCAGAAGAAATGACCATTGAGGATATAGATAGGAATATAGATGCAGGAAATGTTAAGTATAGAACTAGGCCTACTGAGACTAATTTCGAATATAGTAATTGGGGCTCCTACCAGGTCATAGGATTTATGGCAGAGAAATATTTTGCAGGTTATAGTAAAGAAAATTCCTCGGTTATAGGGAAAGACGTTAGCCTGATTTCTAATGGTATTCTTTCCAAGATCCTCACTGATAGTGACGATAAAAAGTCTACATATGCCGGAGATTCTCTTGTCCTTGAAGATGGTTATTCCCTAAACATCGTTGAAGTTGATGTTAAGGGGAGTTCCGTCTGGGTGCAGCTTGAAAAAGACGGAAACGTTGTAGATGATGGTTTTATCTTCTCTGGAGAGGATTATGTTTATAAGACTGAACTTGGTGGAGCAGAAGACGTACCCGTAATTATTGCGCACTTCGGCACTGTTTTCTCAGGCCATGAAACTTCGGTTGCGTCTATTGAGGGGATTTTCCAGATTTCGGACAATTACGTAGAACTCCATAATGGAGATACCTTTGGGAAAATGAAAGTCAAGTCCATGAGTAGCAGTGAAATAAGGATGGAAAATGAAGACGATATTGGACTTGATAAGGGAAAAACTATCGACCTCATGGGTAAGATAAAGCTCCAGGTAGCCGATAACAATAACCTGCGCTTTGCTCCTGTTCTGGATACCTCGGAACCCGGGACTTACGAACTTCGCGGAACTGTTTACGATGAAAATAAAGACGGGGACTCTATTCCTACCTGGACTCCCTTCAATTTCGAAGGTTTTTATTATAACATTGATGAGGGAATTGGAACCGAAGAGCTTAAGGTTGAAGAACTAAACGGCAGAAATATCCCGACCAATAAACTTGTCTATCAGTCCACACCCCAAAATGTTCAGTTTGAATACGGCAAATGGGGCAATTTCACAGTTGTCGGGTTCATGGCAGACAAGTATTTTGCAGGGTATCAGGAAGGGGGCGTTAATGGAGAAGTCGACAGGGCGAGCCTTCTCTCGAATAATATCCTTTCCAAAGTCCTTACAGACACCGATGACAAGGAATCCATGTATTCGGGTTCTGACCTTGCGCTTGAACAGGGCTATTCTCTACAAGTCAAGGAAGTCGATATAAATGGAAACAATGTCTGGGTTCAGCTCGAAAAGGACGGCAAAGTGTTAGATGAGGCTTTTGTTTCCTCCAATCAGGATTATGTTTACAAGACCGATATTGGAAAAGCTGAGAACATTCCTCTGATCATAGTCCATTTCGGCACGGTCTTTTTAGGCGGTGAGACTTCGGCTGTTTTTACACAGGGCATCTTCCAGATTTCGGATGAGTACACTGAAATCAATAATGGAGATACCTTCGGCAAGATGAAAGTTAGCAGTGTCTCCGAGAGCGGCATCAAAATGAAAAACGACGACGATATCGGACTTGACAAGGGGGATACTGTCAATATTATGGGTGATGTTAGTTTCAAGACGGCTGATGACAATGTTCTCAGGTTCTACCCTGCAGTAGAGATTCAAACCGCAGGTGGGTCAAGGGAGCTCAAGATCAGCGTGCCTGATGAGATCATTGTGGGTGAAACTTTTGATATCGGAGTAACTGCCGACAAGAACCCGATTGAAGGGGCTAGCGTAAAGGTTAACACAACAAACGTAGGCAAAACTGACGTTGATGGGATTGTTCAATATACAGCTGAAAATATCGGATCCCTGAAGTTGACCGCAGAAAAGAGTGGATACACAACTGCAAACAAGAATGTCAATGTCATTCCTCCGAAAGAGAAAATGTCAGTTAACGTTTCACCTGAGCCAGTTTATATCGGCGACACTTTGAATATCGAGGTTTTCAAAGCAATTGGTGGCGATCCAATTAAGGGTGCAAACGTTTCGATTGACGGGAATCTCGTTAACAAAACAGGATCCGACGGAAAAGTTGCCTATAAAACAGATAAAATCGGTACCTTTAAACTGAGCGTTACAAAGGAAGGATTCCTTGACCAGGAAGTAAACGTAAAAGTAAGAGACTTTGAAGCTATCTTCAAATTCTCAAACCTGGCAGTTAAGCCTTCAGAGGTAAAAGCAGGGAAGGATGTGACAATCTCGGTTGATGTCGGAAATGTAGGCAATGCAGCAGGAAATAAGAGTGTAGAACTGCTTGTGAATGGAAACGTAACCGGTTCACAGGAAATCCCCCTGGATGTGGGGAAAAACACCACTTTGACCTTTAAGCACACAGAAAAGAAGCCAGGAAACTATACGGTAGAAGTCGGAGGAGAAACCACAACCTACATTGTAAAAGAAAAATCTTCCTTACTGCTCTATGCTCTTGGAGCTATTATCCTGTTATTTGTCGGTGGAGCTGCTTATTACTTTATGAAAGGCGATGGAGATGTGGCAGAACTGCAGGAAAAGATAAGGGAGCTCATCAACAAGTAAACTCAGGAAAATAAAAACTCCAGGAAAATAAATTCAAAAGCAAAAAGAAACAAAACTTAGAGAAATAAAGCATAAAGATATAAATAAAAAAGATAAGACTTTGAACTCCCGCGTTTCTTATTAACGCGGGCCCTTACTATTTTTTAATAATTTATATTCGACTCAAATTGGACTCAGATTTGGCTTGTGTTCTAATTGTTATTCCATCTTTTTGAGTGCAAGTTCAATCGCGTCTATGAGACTGCTTTTTGGAATAATTGTTGTAACGGGAATATTTAGAATCTTTTCTACAGTCGGGCTTACTATGGGAGCACAAACCAGGGCTTTTGCTCCATCCCTTTCGGCGTTAACGGCTGCTATTATGGCTTCTTCCATTGAGGTTGCTGAGTATTCCCTGATTGTGACCAGCCTGCCAGCTATTTTTTTCTTTGTTTCTACGATATTATCAAGCACCGAGCGAGCTGCAATTACGGCGATAAATTCTCCACTGTCAGATTCCTTAATATCGCGGATTGTTTTCACGATCTGGCGGAGGGTTTTAATGTTGGGATCCCGGTTCCCTGACAGGATTTTGTAAAGGGTACTCGGGGGGACATTTGCTTTTTTGGCGAAATCCACAGCAGTGAGGTTAAGGTCCTCCTTAATTACAGTGGAAAGCGTTTTTTGAAAAACCTCATCGGATTCGAATGCGGATTTGATAACCTTATCTGCAACATTCATAAAATTCAACCTTTTTAATTCTGTAACGAGTTTTAAATTGATGGATAAACTACTCTCTTTCTGCGTTTTTTAGTTATAATGGATTAATATGTTTTAATAATGGCTATTTTTAACATTAATGGATTATTTATATTTTCTTAACAGTAGTGGATTATCTACAATTGTATTAGATTTAGTCCTTAATGAGAAATATCTCTAAGTGTATTAATACATTTGGGTTATAATCAGAGCAGCTCTGAGAAGTTATATATAGGAAGTATAAAAATATTAATATCCCACTAGAGTACTTACTTTTTACTTTTTACTTTTACTGGAATTCTTATCTGGAAAAATATATGCTCTTCTCAAAAGAGCTTATGGAAAGTTCACAAAGAAAAAGATGGAAGGCTTGTTAATTTTCCTAAAGAAGGCCGGATTTCAAAAAACATTGTTTAAAAATTGATGTTAATATCATATGGATTATTATCATTATATAGATAATTGAGGTGAAGCATTGAGAAAACTAGGTATATTTACACTTACTTTATTGATGGTTGCACTTATCTTCGTATCTGGTTGTGCATCCAATCAAGGGAACGTATCCGAGAATGAAAGTGGAGTTAAAGGGGCTGCTGCAATTACCGAACTGAATATTGGCTATCAGCCAAGTACCCATCAGATCGCATATATGACTGCCTATGAAAAAGGATGGTGGCAGGCAGACCTTGCGCCATATGGAATTAAGAAAATTAATGAATACCAGTTTCCGACAGGAGCCCCGGAAATGCAGTCTATGATGGCTGGAGACCTGGATGTTGCCTATGTTGGGGCAGCCCCTGCGATTACAGCTCTTAGTGGAGGTCTGGATGCAAAGATTGTTGAACCCGTACAGATTAATGGTTCAAGTCTTGTGCTAAGGCCAGAATATGAATACAAGAGCCCTAAAGACTTAAAAGGACTTAAGATAGCTACCTTCCCTACAGCAACAATTCAGGATACTCTGCTCAGGGAATGGCTCAAGGAAAACGGGCTTAACCCTGAAAAGGATGTTACAATCCTCGGAATGACCCCAGGAGATGCTATAACTGCTATTTCAGCCAAAAAGGTTGCAGCTGTCTTCTTACCCCACCCCTCTCCAGCAGTTATCGAAAGGGAAGGTAACGGGCGTACCATAGTGCAATCTGGACAGATGGAAGCAAACCATTCCTGCTGTGTACTCGTGGTGAGTGGAAAGCTTATCAGGGAACACCCAGATATTGTAGAGCAGATTGTAAAGACCCATATTAAGGCAACCGAGTATAATCAGGCACATGTGGACGAAGCTGCTCAGGTTTATTCAAATAAAACTACAGAGGACCTTGAGACTGTAAAACAATCTCTTAAGGAATGGGATGGACGCTGGATCACAGATCCTACAATAATCGAAGACTCAGCTGTCAATTATTCAAATACTCAGCATGACCTTGGTTATATTCCGAAATCTCTGACACAGGACGAAATCTTTGATACAAGTTTCTATGAGAAAGCCAAGTGAAGAACAAACCCAGGAATAACAAAGAATAAAGTTAAAATAAGGAATAAAGTTAAAATAAAGAAAAAGTCAAAAACAGGTTTGGGTGTCTACCTTTATAAGAGGCAACCTGAACCTATATTTTTTCTAAAGAATGATGTCTGCCGGAAAGGTAAATAAGTAAGAATCCTTTTAATAAGCCATGAAAAAAAGTTTCATAAAAACAATAGAAGAAAATGGTATTGAAGCACTGTCTCTCATAATCGCAATCGCGATATGGCAGTTTGTAGCGGATATAATCGTACAGAATAAATTGCTTCTGCCTAGTTTTTATGATGTGACTGCCTCTTTCTTTGCGATCATCGAAAGTGGACTGATTTTCACGGATACATTGACAAGTCTACTTCATTTCTCAATTGGTATTCTTGCTGCGTTTGTAATAGGAATTCCCCTTGGAATAGTTATGGGGTGGTTCAAGAAAGCAAATAGGGCAATCGACCCTATAATAGAGGTACTGCGCCCAATCCCTCCCCTTGCCTGGATTCCCTTTGCAATCGTATGGTTTGGACTTACTCACCAAGCTGCTGGTTTCGTTGTGTTTGTGGGAATGATCTTTCCTATTATTATCAATACCTACACAGGTTTTAAAAACGTACCAAAAGTTTATGTTGAAGCAGCAAAGGTCCTTGGTTGTACCCGAAATCTGGACCTTATACGTTACATTGCAATCCCCTCAGCTATGCCTTCAATTGTTGCTGGAATCAGAATTGCGATGGGAGTAGGCTGGATGTGCCTTGTAGCCGCGGAAATGTTCGGGGTTAGTAGCAGAGGACTTGGGTATCAGATCTGGCATAATTATTACCTGCACAGGATGGATTTCGTACTCGTCTATATGCTCCTGCTCGGGTTCGTAGGTCTTCTCATTGACCGGTTCTTCAGGTATTATGTAGACGCAAAACTACTGAAATGGACATCAGGAACTGTGGTATAAGATGGGTAGAGTAAGCATAAAAAATGTTTCACGTATCTTTAAAAAAGAAAACAAATCAGGTACAGAAGCTCTACAGAATGTAAGTTTTGATGTTGAAGATGGCGAATTCGTCTGCCTTCTTGGGCCTTCTGGCTGTGGGAAAACTACTTTGCTCCGTATTATCGCAGGGCTTGAAACCCAGACTTCTGGAGATATTACGCTCAACGGAGTTTCCATAACTGGCCCTGACCCCAAAAGAGGCATGGTCTTCCAGCAATATTCCCTGTTCCCCTGGAGAACAGTTATCGATAACGTTACTTTTGGGCTTGAAATGCAGGGAATTGATAAAGCTGAGTCCCGGAGGAGTGTGGAGAAGTATATCGAGCTTGTGGGTCTGAAGCAATTCAAAAATAGCTATCCATATGAGTTATCCGGGGGCATGCAGCAGCGGGCTGCGATTGCAAGAGCCCTTGCAAATGAGCCTGAAGTCCTCCTTATGGACGAGCCATTTGGGGCTCTGGATGCCCAGACTCGAAATATTCTCCAGGACGAACTCCTCAGGATATGGGAACAAAGACACGTAACCTTCATTTTCGTGACCCACAGCGTGGATGAGGCGGTTGTTCTCTCAGATAGGATAGTTGTCATGACTGCAAGACCTGGAAAGATAAAAGAGATTGTAGAAGTAGATCTGCCCCGCCCGCGGTCAAGAACAAGTCCTGAGGTTAATCGTTTAAGGGACCGAGTCCTGAAACTTCTGCAAGAAGAAAGGTTCAAAAGGTAAGTTTTTAAGGTTTTGGTAAATCGGAGATAAAGCCGCAGTACAAAGATGTAAAAGAGAAAGAAAAGAAAGAAAAGAAGAGAAAGAAAAAAGTTAAATGTGTGCTGGAAACTCCCAATTACTCTTCAGCCCGAATAACTACTTTCGTTAATGGCTCTACTTTCCTGACAGTAACTTTTCCAACAAGTTCAAGCGTACCGTCCGCTTTTACAGAATTGATGGTACACCCGGGCCTGACTCGGATGTCTCCCTGACAGGCTGCGGCATTTATTTTAGCTCTATCAAGAAGGACAAGCTCAGAAACCGTTTCGATTTTGCCCAGAATTTTTGCTTCTGAACAGATATGAGCACTTCTAGCTTTTACATTACCTCGAACAATCGAACCTTTTCCGAGTTCAAGCCTGCCAGTTACTGTAAGGTTTTTCCAGAATTTCACTTCCTGCCCGACAATTACATTGCCTTCCAGAGTAAGATCCTCATCAAGAAAAGCTTGTTTTTCAATCACATAAGTATTGGACCTGGGGTGGTACTTGATAAAGCGGATCATTAGAAATCACTCCGGGCTACTTTCCCGGTTATGGGTGTAAAGCGCAAATATTTATTCTAATGCAAATATTATCTAATGCAAATATTATCTAATGCAAATATTATCTAATGCAAATATTTGTTCTGTAAAGCATTTGCAAAATTTTTGTCAATCAGGTTCTCAAAATATGATTGAATATCTATTATATAACGGCATCGAATGTTCACTATCAGATGCCACGAACAGCCATTAAAAACAATTATAGCTTTACGTAAATTATTTACGTTGAGCGAATCCCAAAACTCAAAATATCTTTTCCTGTAATTCGGAAATCTTAGTATTTTTCATCCCCTTAAACCTGTAATCCACATCCGTAGACATTAGCCTTAAGTAATGGATTATACCTACATTGAGGTAAAAATAGCTCTCATTTCAGGAAGTATCGAGAGTTTAACAGGAGATTCTATCCAGCATGAAGCAGAGAAATCTAGAAAAAGCTCCTGGAGTTATGAAAGAAGGCCAAAGAAGAATTCTTGAGGACCCTTATGGGCGAAGGGTCACAGGGCTCAGGATATCGATAACTGATAGGTGTAACCTTTCGTGCATGTACTGCCATAATGAAGGTGCAGACTGCTGTACCTGCGGCCCGGTAGGAAACGAAATGAAGCCTGAGTTAATCTGCGGGATTGTCAGGGAAGCGGCAAAATTCGGGGTCAGCAAAGTGAAATTCTCTGGAGGTGAGCCGCTTTTCCGAAAGGATTTTGAAGAGATCCTTACCTGCCTTCCTCCATTAAAAGAAGTTTCTGCGACCACAAACGGCATCCTGCTTGAAAAACGCGCAAAAGCTCTGAAAGCTGCGGGACTTGACAGGGTAAACATAAGCCTGGATTCCCTTGATCCTGAAAAGTACGAAGCAATTACCGGAGCGCCCCCTGGCTCACTTGAGAAAGTTATCAGAGGAATTGACAGTGCAGTTGAAGCTGGACTCACTCCTGTGAAGCTGAATATGGTACTCCTGAAAGGTATAAACGATAACGAAATCGATTCTATGATGGATTTCATCCGGCCATACAAAGGAAAGGTTATCCTGCAGCTCATCGAGCTTATGGATATTGATCCCAGGCTTTCGAAGTATATGATTGACTCGAAAGCTCTCGAAAAACGTCTGGCTGAGAATGCAAGTGAAATCAGGGTGCGGCACCTCCACCACCGAAAAAAGTATATTATCGATGGAGTGGAAGTTGAGTTTGTTCGCCCTATGGACAACTCGGAATTCTGTGCCCACTGCAGCAGGCTCAGGGTTACAGCCGACGGAAAATTCAAGCCCTGCCTGCTGGTAAACGACAACCTTGTAGATGTCAGGGAAGCAAAAAGCTCCGAAGAAATCGAAAAATTGCTCAAGCTTGCAGTAAGCCGGAGGAAACCTTATTGCGTTCCTGTAAGTGTTTTTGAACAGGGAAAGGGTTAAAGGGAAAAAACGGATGCAGAAGCTAATACAATAGCAAGCTAAT
>DADO01000063.1:47689-57103 GCA_002509325.1 Methanosarcina sp. UBA402
ATAGCAAGCTAATACAATAGCAAGATAATACAATAGTAAGATAATACAATAACAAGGAGGCAAAAAGTGAAGATTGAACTTTCAGTAGACGGGAGAAAAATTCCGATGAATGATTTTGTCCAGAAAATCGTAGTAAATGTTGTTAAAGCAATGGTGGAAACATTACATAGTATCAATGCCGGCTGGAAGGAAATTTCTATCTATATTGAAAAAGATGATGTAAATGAATAAAAAGAGATGAGGATTTCCTGAAAAAAGAGAATTAGTGCTTCTGATATCGAATTTTTCTATTTCTAGTACTGAGCTTTCCTATTTTTAGATAATTTTTGAATAATAATTTCGAAATTTTCATTTTATCATATTTCTCTTATGCTTCAACTTCAGCGTTCCTTAACATCGAGGTCTCTTACCATTCTTTTTATAGAGGCTTACAAGACTACCCCGTTACGATTGGATCAAAGTAAAAATTCATTGGCTGATATTTTTATGCAATAAGAATATATAAAAGGTAATATTTAGGAACTGAAATTAATATTTTCAGAAAACTCGATAAAAAACTCGATAAAAAAGATGTTCTTATCTATGATAGTAATTTTTTGAAGGTATTCTTATGAATAGTTATAGTATTTTCTTGGTAATGCTTGCAGTCTATATAACCGGTCTTTTGTCTATTGGCTGGTATTTTAATAAAAACCAGAAATCGGTTACTGACTTCTGGCTCGCAGGGCGCAAGATAGGACCCTCAGCACTGGGGTTTTCAGCTGCAGCATCTTGGATAACAGCTGGAGGAATTTTTGCAGTTACCGGATTTTATATGCTTCAGGGAATGGGATCAATATGGGGCTTTGTGGCTCCCAATGTTCTTGCCCTGCTCATTATTGCTGTGCTTGTGGGAAAAATTAAAAACTTGCCTGCAATTACCCAGCCTGAGCTTCTGGAACAAAGGTACGGTAGCGCGGTCAGGTGGCCAGTTGCCCTGATTATCACTGTAGTAATGATTCTTTTTGCAGTAGCCGACGTAACAGGGCTTTCTCTTGTGCTGCAGGTGTTTTACGGCCTTGATCCAATCTATGCCGCAATTATGGTTGCAATCGTAGTTTCCATTTACGTAACCCTTGGAGGGCTTGCGGCAGTGGTCTGGACAGATGTTATCCAGTTCTCTTTTCTTGCCATATTCACAATAGGAATGGCTTTTGCCACAGTAGGAACAGTCACAGACGGCAGTCTTAACACAACTGCAATAAGTGTCTCAGAGCTCTTTGGAAATGTACCCGGAACCTGGTGGAATCCTTTTTCAATCGGTCTTCCTATGGTTCTGGTCTTTGTTCTGGCTATTATTCCGGGCTGGATTACAGAACAGGATCCCTGGCAGAAGGTATGGGCTGCACGGGATGCTAAATCAGCCAGGCATGGAATGGTTATCGGATCCCTTATGATTAGTGTAATTTTCGCAGCATGTGCGGTGATTGCAATAGCCCTCAATTCCTTATATCCTGAAATTTCGGAGCTTGGTTTTCCTGCAGGCATGGCACTTGCCGAACCTGCTCTCCTGAGCTTTGTCAATGAACGTTTTATTTCTTCTCCCTTAATAGTAGCTTTCTGTGCAATTGGGCTTGCAGCAGCTTCAATGTCTTGCACTGATACTTTTGCAACCTCAGGGGCTTCCTGTATCTCAAGAGACATTTACCAGAGATATATAAAGCCAGATGCAACGATGAAGGAAATGATGGTAGTAAACAGGGTAAGTGTGCTGTTTATTATACTAGCTGCAACAGCCGGATCATTCGTAATCTCCAATATTATTGACGCTGTTCACATTGCAACCTTCATAGCAAGCGCCTCCTATTTCTTCCCATTAATGGGAGGTCTGTATTGGAAGCGAGCTACCAAAGAAGGAGCTTTTGCAGGCATGATAGTAGGGTTTACAGCCCAGGCAGTTCTTGTGGTTATTGACCTCATAAAAACCCAACCATTTTCCCCTTATTATCTTGAAACCCTTCATCCTGCCCTGATGAACCACGGGGTTATTGTTGGAATGACCTTAAGCGCTATTGCTTTCTTTGGGGTATCCTTGATGACGAAACCTTCAAGCAGAGTCAACCTTGCACCCTTTTTCGAAGAAGAAGCTGAAGAACTTGCCCGCTATGAAGCAAGGGAAATCAATGAAAAGGACCCTGAATACGTTGCTTTCCTCAAAAATGTTGATGAAAAAGTCACAGGAGAACGTGCACACCTCCAGCTCAATCTTCGGGCTTCAGGAGCTCTAAGCTGGCATGAACTGGTAGAAAAACTTAAATTGAGCTCTCCTGCGTGGGTAACGCCTACAGGGCTTGATTCCGTATACAGGCTGACCCACGGTGATATGCTTGCTTGTGTAGCAGTTACTAGAGGAAGTAGAGAGAGGGACATCTGGCTCAAAGCTGAACCCAGGCTTGAGACTGTTATCAGGCAAAGAAAAGAACTTTTTACAGCTTATGAAGAGCTGAAAAAGGTACTTGGAAAGAAAGGTGTAGCTCTAGACTTCTATTAAAAAGCTGAGGTTCTTAATCGAACCCTGGCTTATCTTTTAACTTTTTTAATATTTACTAAGTTTCGAGGCATTCTCAAGGGTCTTTTTCCCAAAACAAAGATCTTCGAGGGAGAATACTTCAAAATTATAGATCCCCCTGTAGCCTGAAAGCAAATTCAGGACTGAAAAGTCAGCACAGCCTTTTCCTGGAGCCATATGCTTGTCTCCATCGTAATTTTCTGTCCATTTCCCACTGTTATCATGCAGATGAAGATGGATAATATGCTTCTTCAGAGTTTGGACAAATCTCCGGAGTTTTTCAGGATCCCCTCCACAGGTAAGGTTTGCGTGTCCTATGTCAAAGGTGGCCTTAAGGTGTTTGGAATTCACAGTCTCTATGGTCCGGAAAAGTTCTTCTGCTTCGCAGCAAAAGTTCGAAGGGTCTGTACCTTCTTTATTCTCAAGGCCCAGAGCAACTCCGTAGTCTTCGGCTAAGGAAGCAAGTGTGCTTAGATTTTTGACCATAGAGGAAAAAGACTTCTCCCTATCAGGCCCAACCCTACCTGGATGTAATACCACAACATGGGCACCGATCCGGTTTGCGAGCGCAATTGATTCTTCCACAAGGGTAAACTCTCTCTCGCCCATTCGGGCAGTGTCAACCTGAAGAGCTGAAGGGTATTCGGAGTCTCCAGAAGAATAAGGGGCGTGAACTGTGACAGCAAAATCATAGGTCGAGGTTTCGTCAAGCACCCTGTCAAGCTTTCTCATTTCAAGTGCTGAACCATTGTAAATCCCCAGCTTTGGAATATACAATTCTATGGACTCAACATGTTTCTTTAAGTCCTCAGGGGGCGCAGCAAAAGACGAGGCTCCTAAAATCACACATTATGCAAGGAAACTAAATATAAAAATCCTTTTCTGATTCCTGCAGAAATCAAATTTGTGAGATATAAAAGGCAATCAATCGAGCGTAAAAGATAATTAAGCTAGTGTAAAAAAATTATTTAATCTTCTTTAAGAACTCAATGTCAAAATCCAGTGGTCACTTTAAGGTAAAGTAGAAAATAAATAGGGAGTAACTCTTGAAATTTAGAAGGATTATTTTTATGCTACTAATGTAATAAAATTAGCACAAAATTAGCCAACATATTTATATATAAATAAGTGTTATCCCGTGAACTGTAGTAAATATCCTATAAATAATTATCAAAAAAGATATATAGTTTTTAATCATACATATACCTTAACCTTAGATATAAACAGTATTAAATAATTGACTCCATGTGATACGAAAAACATTTCATTTTTGCCCCCTGAACAAATGAAAATGTTACTACAGTACATAATTTATAAAAATAGATTATATAAAATCCAAAACAGAAGGGTTATCTATTATAAAAATGAAAACTATACTTTTAAAAGATAAATAGTAAAATTCATTAGTTATAATCGGAATCTTTATATGAGATTGGAAAAAGTCATATTTCTTTATTTATATAATATCCAGATTTGTTCCTTTTTACTGGCCTGGCATATCTTATAAAATTGATTGTATATTATATAGGAATATAATAATATTTTAAAAGCCCGTCTATTTCGAAAGGTTTATGAATGATCCTATCTAATCCAAAAATTAACGTGCGTCATAATCATATTTATTTATAATGATATGGCAGACGACTTCAAAAAAATACAGCGTTTTTTGAATCCGGCTTATTACATGTAATAATATAAAGGAGGAAAATGAATGGAACCACTCATAAGCATGGGAGTGCTTGCACTTATTGGCGTAGCTGCGACCATTGCAGGTGCCTCTGAAGATCTGGAGTCTGATATCGGATCTCAGAGTAACCCTAACTCTCAGGTGCAGTTAGCTCCCCAAATGATGTTTCCGCATAGAATCTTTAACAAAGCTATATCTGGTGAACCCCCATCAAACGCATTAATGTGCTCGATTGGTGCAGCCGTTGCAACAGTGTTAATCAGTGAATTCACTCTATTTCCACTCTTTGCACTGGTATTAGGTTCCCTTATTGCAGCATGCGTGCATGGTACCTTTGCCGTAACTGCTACCATGGGCAGAAGTGCCAGCCAGAGTCGGTTCAAGCAGCCGATTTATCTGGACATGATAAGAAGTCACACCCCAGCAATTATGGGATTCGCTTTTATAACGACATTCTGTACGCTAATAGTATCGTACTTGATGACCGTTGTGCTCGGACACCCCTTCCCGCTAACTATGCTGGCTTTTATCTGGGGTATTACGGTTGGTGCAATTGGTTCGTCCACAGGTGACGTCCACTACGGTGCTGAGCGTGAATTCCAGCAGTTTGATTTTGGCTCTGGGTTAAATGCTTCAAACTCTGGAAACATTGTAAGATATGCTGAATCCGGGCTCAGGAATGGGTTCGACAACTCCTGGTTCTGTGCCAAATTCGGAGGTCCTGTGACCGGGCTTGCTTTTGGTATGACCGTGTTCCTGGGAAGCTGGATAACCACTGTTTTTGATCCTGCAAAAGGCCCGACAATGGGCTGGCTCTCTGTTATTGCAGGTGTTGTTATTGTCCTTATATTAGTTATCTGGAACTGGAAGATCGAAGTCGCTGCCCGCGATGCGTTTGGACCTTATAAAGAGGATAAAAGTGAGGAGGTTTCGGCATGATTGAGGGTATAATGGCAAACATCCTCTGGCTGGTCTTTATTACACTCGGCGGCGCTCTGATTTCCTGGGGTGTCCACTTCATACCTGTAGGCGGTGCCCCTGCAGCTATGGCTCAGGCAACAGGTGTTGGTACCGGTACAGTGCAGCTGGCAGCAGGCGCAGGTCTTACTGGGCTTGTCAGTGCCGGGTTTATGATGAACGTAACAGAAAACCTTCCGCTGATTCTTGCCTCAGGTGCAGTGGGAGCAATGATCATGATTTCTGTGACCATGATTGTCGCTACCTGGGTTTATGTCTACGGTGTAGGCTGTGTGCCTTCTTCCGCAAAAGTAAAGACTGACCCTATAACAAAATACAGGCAGGATATCTATGTGTCTCAGGGAACTGAAGGGCACGGGATTCCGACTGTCAGTTTTGTGAGCGGGGTCATTGGCGCTGCTCTCGGTGGGATTGGAGGAGGGCTTGTTTACTACTCACTTATAGAGGTGGGCATGAGCATTGGCCTGACAGCAGGCGTAACCCCTGATGTTGTAGGCAATTCACTTGTAGGAGTTGCAGCAATGTTTGCAATAGGCATTTTCATGGTAAACGCTGTAATTCCATCCTATAATATAGGAGGTACAATTGAAGGGTTCCACGATCCAAAATGGAAGAAATGGCCAAAAGCAGTAATTTCCTCCTTAATAGCATCACTATTGTGTGCTATTGTGGCGGTAATTGCAATATTACAACTTGGAGGTATCTAAAATGTCTGTAGGCGGATCAGGAGGAGGAGCTAAAGGCGGGTATCCTCCACAAACAATAATAGCTTTAGGTATAATCGGCGGCCTTGCCGGGATTTACCTGGGTCACTTCATGCCTGCAGCATACTCCTTCTTCGGAGGTATTGGAGCAATCTGCGCAACAGTCTGGGGTGCAGATGCAGTTCGCCGTGTTGCAAGCTATGGGCTTGGTACGGGGGTACCATCAATTGGTATGCTAGCTCTCGGTATGGGTACTGTAGCAGCTCTCTTCGGACTCTCAGTGGGAAGCTTTGCAGGGCCAATAGTTGCCTTCATTGTTGCAGTAATTATAGGGATCGTTATTGGTGCCCTTTCAAACAGGGTAATCGGTATGGGTATCCCCATAATGGAACAGGCTATGGCAGAAATCGCAGGCGCAGGCACCCTTGTTATTCTTGGACTGAGTGTCGTTATTGCCGGATCCTTTGATTATTCTACAGTTGTCCACAACGTTGTAGCAACTGGATACATTGCACTTATCTTTATAATAGGCGGTATGGGAATCCTACATCCCTTCAATGCCAGCCTGGGCCCTGATGAGCATCAGGACAGAACTCTGGTTCTTGCTGTTGAAAAGGGAGCTATCGCATTAATTATTGTAGGCTTTGTATCTTCACTCAATGAGGGACTGATGGCAGCTGGAGTAAACATTCTTATAGGAATCATTATCTGGTATGTTGCTTTCATGAAGCACTACGCGCTTATCAAGAGAGATGCGTATCAGGTGGTTGGAACTGGGCTGCTGCCAAGTGCGGAGGAATTGCAATGAGTATGATTCGCATAGCGCCCGAGTTAAATTTAGTCCTGGATCCAGATACGGCAACCGTGGCTGAAGAAAGGAGTGACTCGATCGAGTATTCCATGGAACCAGTCTTTGAGAGGATGGACAAACTGGATGAGGTTGCAGATGACCTGGTGAATTCCCTTTCGCCCAGCAAACCTCTCCTTAATTCATGGCCAGGCCGTGAGAACACTTCCTATCTGGCAGGAATTTACGCAAATGCCTTCTACGGAGTTGTTATAGGTCTTGCCTTCAGCGGACTGGTAGCACTCATAGTAACCATAAAAAGACTGATAGACGGGGTGGTGTAAAATGGCAAATAAGAGAGAACCAGCCCCAGGATGGCCTATCCTGAAAGGAGAATATGAAGTAGGAGACGTCAATAACTCTGTAATGGTAATTACATGCGGATCTCACCTTCCAGGAAAACCAATCCTTGATGCAGGCGCAGCCGTCACTGGATCCTGTAAAACTGAGAACCTTGGTATTGAGAAGGTTGTTGCTCACATTATCTCAAACCCAAACATCAGGTTCCTGCTTGTGACCGGCTCTGAGGTAAAAGGGCACGTTACCGGACAGTCAATGATAAGCCTGCATGCAAACGGTGTGCAGGATAACAGGATTGCAGGAGCACTGGGTGCAATTCCATACGTAGAAAACCTGAATGCCGATGCAATTGCCCGTTTCCAGGAACAGGTTCAGGTCTTTGATCTGATCGATACCGAAGACATGGGTGCTATCACTTCCAAGGTCAGAGAACTTGCCTCAAAAGACCCGGGTGCCTTTGATGCAGAACCTTTGGTTGTGGAGATCAGTGAAGAGGGCGGTGAAGAAGAAGAAGGCGGTGTTGTCAGACCGGTCTCCGGAGAAATTGCAGTTATCCGCAGCAGGTTGAAGGCAATTGAAGCCCGTATGATTGATATAGGAAACTTGAACAAGTTCCACTCAGGAATTCATGCAGGAAAGATTGAAGGCGCCATGATAGGGTTGACAATAACCATATCCCTGCTTGGATTATTACTGCTAGGGAGGTAATGAAAGTGGCACAAGAATACGATAAAGGCGTCCCAATGGTGCTTGCTCCCCAGATGGGTGCAATTGATGTTACTGTTGAGAGCATTCGATATAGAGCACAGTTGATTGCGAGAAACCAGAAGCTGGACTCAGGAGTTATGTCTACCGGAATAGTCGGCTTTGCAGCAGGTTTCCTCTTTTCACTGCTGATGGTCGTTGTACTCCCAGTAGCTTTAGGCCTATAAACTTGAGAGGTGAATAATATGGAAGGAAAAGCACCAGCAGCGTTCGTAGAGCCTGGCGAGTTTAACGAAGTAATGAGAAGGCTCGATAAGATTGACGAAAAGATCGAGTTTGTCAACAGTGAAGTTGCGCAGAGAATCGGAAAGAAAGTAGGAAGAGATATTGGAATTCTATACGGCGGAGTTATTGGCCTGCTGATCTTCCTGATCTATTCCCTGATATCCTCGATATCATTAATATTAATTTAAATGAGGGATCAAAATGTTCAAGTTTGACAAGAAACAGATAGTTTATGAAATCGGTGGAGTTAAGTTCGGCGGACAGCCGGGTGAATACCCAACCGTGTTAGTCAGTACTATGTTCTATGCAAGGCACAAAATCGTGACCGATGAAGACAAGGGCATCTTCGACAGGGCTGCTGCAGAGACCCTCTGGAATACCCAGGTATCAATGAGCGATGCCACAGGAAACCCCTATGTAAACCAGATCGTAGGAGAAACCCCGGAATCAATCAAGCGCTATATTGACTGGTTCGTTGAGATCGACGACAGGACTCCCTTCCTGATCGACTCCTCAGCCGGAAACGTACGTGCAGCTGCAGCTCAGTACTGTACCGAAATCGGTGTTGCAGACCGGGCAATCCACAACTCAATCAATGCAAGTATTGAACAGGAAGAAATCGATATTCTCACTGATAGTGATGTGGAAGCTGCTATCGTTCTTGCTTTCAATGCAACTGACCCGTCCGTAAAAGGAAAGATGGATATCCTTGAAGTCGGCGGTTCAGGGCAGACCAAGGGTATGCTCCAGGTTGCCAAGGAATGTGGAATTAAGATTCCCCTGATCGACGTTGCAGCTATGCCTCTTGGTGCAGGTTCAGGCGCAACAATCCGCACAGTCCCGACAGTTAAAGCGAAACTCGGCCTGCCGGTTGGCGGTGGATACCACAACATGGCCTCGGCCTGGGACTGGCTCCGCAAGTTCAAGAAGACCCAGCCTGACCCGAAGGCAATCTACATGCCTACAGACATTGGTACTAACCTGGTAGCTCAGATTGCAGGTTCTGACTTCCTGCTCTACGGTCCGATCGAGAACGTCAACCAGATTTTCCCGGCTGTTGCAATGGTCGACATTATGCTTGGAGAAACTGCCAAGGAACTTGGTGTCGAGATCGCAGATCTGGAAAACCATCCGGTAACCAAGCTGACATAATTGAAAAGAAGCGAATTAAAAGAGTCTCAGGACTCAAAAGCAGAGGAATTTTTCCTTTGCTTTTTCTTTTTTGAAGGTATTGTTGCTTTTTTATCTGGTTTATTGTCTGATTTAATCTCTTGTTATCTTGATTTTTCTGGTCTATATTCTCCATGCCGCTTTCTGCCTTTTTCGCTCCATTTGGCATGAAAGTGCTTTCAAGTACTTT
>DADO01000063.1:57312-57562 GCA_002509325.1 Methanosarcina sp. UBA402
AGAATTTCATGTTCGTTTTATCTGTTTTAGGGTAGAATGTTCAGGTGAATGGAAAAAATTAGATATCTGGTAAGCAAGAGGAAACATCAGTTTGTAAGCCAAGAGGAAACGGCAGCTTGTAAGCAGAGGAAACGTTAATACCTAGGCAAATCGGAATATGTGGATTTACGTGAGCTAGGAAGATATGCTATAGTTGAACCAGAAAAAGGTTGAATGAAAACAATATTCAAAAGATTTGCGTTTTTTTCTC
>DADO01000063.1:57795-61829 GCA_002509325.1 Methanosarcina sp. UBA402
TTTTTCTCAGGAGATTTCTCAGGAGATTTCTCAGGAGATTTCTCAGGAGATTTCTCAGGAGATTTCTCAGGAGATTTCTCAGGAGAAAAGTTCCTGGCTGGCTAAAGAACCCCGTTTGAACCTGCCAGGCACTTATGAATCCACTCCCAAACTCGCTTTTGGGACTGTTATTGCCTCTGAAGATCGTGAGTTATCAGGAAAATTGTTAACCTGCAAGTTTTTATTCCATGTTTATTCCGTGTTCTAGCAGGAGCTATATAATCTACTCCGAAACCCACAGCTTTTGAAATGTCAACCTATGTCCCTCAACCCATTACCTTGAGATTAAGCTAGAGCAGACAATCGAAGGTTAGATAACTGTATGGACAGGGTGAAATCAATAATGCAATCTTCCAGGTTATAGCAGTCCGACTTACATCCTGATTTTTTTGAGTTATATATTACACTGTCTTAACATATATATATAAAGAGTTGTGAATCGATATCATCTGCTTCTGGTCAATTATCAAGCTTTTCACTTTAAATTATAAGAAAAACCCAACTTGGGTTTGAAAATAAGATAATACAAAACAAGTATCCAAGCTAACAACGGAATTCATAAGCATGTCACTTTTGTATAATATTTAAAGATTGGTGAGGGGGCTCGCTTGAATGTATATCAACTCAATTAACAAGAAGTAATACTAAATAGAAAGATTTAATATTCGGTAGCACTTACCAGTATCATAAATAGAGTCCTAAGTAAAAAACTTTATGATTTACAAAGTCCCTACTTATAAAAGTCCTTGTTACAAAACTTCTCATTTATACAATTTTCTTGACTTTTAAATCGGAGCCATAATAAATCCTGATTTTATGGCATCAAAACGGATCATAGCATAAAATGCCAGGAAACCGGATAATATCGGGTGGAAGTATGCTGATCAGAAAGAACATATCCCTGGATGATAAGTACCTAAAGAAGTTACAGCCTCTTCTGGATGCTAATAACGGGAATCTGAGCGCTGCAGTCAGGGATGCCATTGAAGTTGCGTATACAGCTCTTGCGCATCATGATAATATTGATGAAGCAATTCAATTTTTAAAAGAAACCCCTACAAAAGAAAAGTTAAATGATACAATCCAGAATGGAGAAAATATTGTTATAAATAACACTATGCTTGAATGGCTGTTCAGGTGCACCAGGGGCAGGCTTACTGATGAAGAGCTTGTCAATGAGCTTATTAATCCGTTTGAGATTCAGGATATGAAACAACTCGAAGATTACCTGAACTGGGTTTCCAAAAGCTATCAATGGAAAATTCGAACTTCAATAAAGTGTGATAATATTAGCAATCCTGAATCTGCATTGGTACTTATTTCTAATTCTACAGTACACAGCAGAGACTTTTTTGCCCAGTTGGTGGCGCACTTTCTTTCCAGATGGCAGCAGCTCGATATTGAGCATGTTTTCAGGAGATCAAACTCGACCCAGGTTTATTTCAGGAGGAATACATCTACCTCTTCGAATGAGATCATGCCTGGAATTAGGAGGCATTTTGGGTATCTTGATGTTTTATGTAAGGAACTGGACGAAAATACCGAGTTCTGGACTCAGCTGATGTATACTTACAATGTTGAGAGGTTTAATCTCGTGACTCTTCATCGGAGCCAGTTTGAGGTTTTTGCGACCGGGGATGTCCCAAATCCGACAAAAATCCTTGAGCGCCTGTGCAAGCAGTCGGTAAGTGATATGGCTCTTCCAGATTTACTTGTTCGCTTTAGAAGAATGTATCTGGCAACCCAGCTTGCCAAGAATATAGAAATCTCCCTTGAGTCTGGAAATGAGTCAATAACTATTTTTCATGATTTCAAAGACGAGAGAGTTATCCGTAACCTTATTGAATATTTCTCAAAGATATTCCGAGAAAATGGCACGCCATTCGAGACGTCCTCGTATTCAAGCATGATTATATTCCGTTTTTTCCAGGGACGAGAACCTGAAGGTTCGGGTTTATATTTAATTGAAGAAATGGAAGAACCCGATTGACCTGAAAGACATGTGAAAGTCTATAATGAAAAAAGTAAGTATAAAAGATTAAGGCTTAAACTTTAGCTTACAGACTAAAGTTTTCCGAAACCTTCGATTCTATACCTATTAAGGGTCTGACTGTTTTAAAGCCTGACCTTTTTAATGCCTGACCTATTTTTTCAGCTCACTTAACCTTTTATAACCCCTAAAGGAAGAACTCTAGCGACCTTGTGGGCAATGCCAAGCTCGTGCACGACATTTACTACTTCGCTGCTGGATTTGTACACACCAGGAGCTTCCTCTGCAATTACTGAAGGATGCGTAGCTCTGACCGTAATGCCCTGAGCCTCAAGATTTTCTTTTATATTCTGCCCGCGGAACTCCTTCTTTGCATGAGCTCTGCTCATGACCCTTCCGGCTCCATGACAGGCACTGCCAAATGAAATATTCATAGCTTCCTTTAAACCGCATAATATAAAGGAAGGAGTTCCCATACTTCCAGGAATTAAAACCGGCTGCCCTACATCCCTGTACACGGCTGGGACTTCAGGATGCCCTGCAGGAAAGGCTCTTGTTGCCCCTTTTCTGTGCACATACACCTCTTTTTTCCTGCCGTCAATTATATGTTCTTCAAGTTTTGCCACATTGTGAGCAACATCATAAAGCAGGTCCATACCCAGGTCATCAGAATCTCTGCCAAATACCCTTTCAAATGATTCCCTTGTCCAGTGAGTAATTATCTGACGGTTTGCCCACGCATAATTTGCAGCGCAGATCATGGCTTTAAAATAGTTCTGAGCTTCCCTTGACTGTGTAGGAGCGCAGGCAAGCTGTTTGTCCGGAATGTCAATTTTATAGTTCTTTACAGCCTGAGAGAGTATCTTTAGATGGTCAGTACAGATCTGGTGCCCTGCCCCCCTTGACCCGCAGTGGACCATTACCGTGACCTGGCCTTCTTCAAGCCCAAAAGTTGAAGCCATTTCATGATCATAGATCTTATCAACATACTGAACCTCAAGGAAGTGGTTTCCGCTCCCAAGAGTTCCTAACTGAGGTTTTCCCCTCTTTCTGGCTTTCGTACTCACCTGAGAAGGATCAGCTTCTTCTATATACCCGTTTGCCTCACAATTTTCAGCATCGGCTTCCATTCCGTACCCTGCCTCAACAGCCCACTTTGCCCCTTCAAGAAAAGCACTGTCCAGTTCCTTGTCAGAAGCCCTTATCCGGCTTTTAGAACCAACACCTGCGGGTATATTATTAAAAAACTCTTCAGTCAATCTCTTTATGTTTGGAACCACCTCTTCCTTCTGAAGGTTAGTACGAATGAGCCTTACCCCGCAGTTGATATCAAAGCCTACCCCGCCTGGGCTGATAATCCCTTCTTCAACATCAAAAGCTGCAACCCCTCCTATAGCAAAACCATAGCCAAGATGGGCATCAGGCATTGCCATGGAGTATTTCTGAATTCCAGGGAGGGTTGCCACATTTGCAATCTGGTCAATAGTCCCGGGCTCAATGTCTCCAAGTAAACTTTCGGATACAAACAGGCGGCCCGGAACCCGCATATTTGGGATATGCCCAACAGGAATTTCCCAGTCATTCTCGGAAAGTTTCCTGACCATACTTTTTGCACCCCTCTGTACATTTTCCATGCTTAATCCCTCAATAGCTGTGTCTTCCCTATCTACCATGATTGATGCTCCCTGCTCCTTTATGTTTTATGGATAAAACTTTGAAACTAATAATCTCTTCCGTTTCCCAAAGGTTTTGCAAATAACTTCGGAAACCAATTAAAATATAGCGTCAGACTGGATTAAAACCAAATTGGATCTTGGAAAAGCCTGATAATAAGATTATTTTGATATGGTGATGTCGACCTTAATTAAGTCAACCAAAACATGACTGAATCAATTCAGGACTAGATAATTCAATTGGAATATTTTAGTGAATAGGATATTAATTCATGTACATGAATATATGCATGGCGTAAAATGGTTAGAGGTGAACTACCACCGAGCTAAAG
>DADO01000239.1 GCA_002509325.1 Methanosarcina sp. UBA402
CTTTCTGTCTTATCGTCTGTAAAAGTGGAAATCAAAGTGCGGCTTGTCATAAATTCCCTGAGGTTCATGCCCCTGAGGGTTCCAATCAATTCCAATGTGGTTATAAGCTGTGGGAGCGGCTTCTTTTGGCAGAGCAAGCGTAAACTCCATAGTTTTCCCTTCTGGAAGTCCTTTCAGAGCCAATTCTGTAAAGTTTACTCCAATTGACGAAGGATTTCTTTCTCTATCAAGCGTAACCCAGGAATAAGCAGTTCCGTTGCCTATTGTTTTATTTTCTCCCTGAAACGTTTCCACATGATTTGGCTTCACAACGAAGTTTTCTTTTTGTGGCTGGGACTCCCCTATAACACAGCCGGAAAAGAGAATTGCAACTGCTGTGAATAAACATAGATACTAGGTCACTTTTCTGTCTTTCATATTACCTCTCCCCATAATATTTTTATTTTTTTGTAAATGATATTTTTATATTTCTGTAAATAACATTTTCTTTTTTCTGTAATCTGGATATGAGTTCTCATTCTCGTCAGGCCGTAAATACCACATCAACCTTTTCGACATCCCATAAAGCTCCCAATTTTTCTATGATATCTTCTTTTATCGCTGGAGCAAACTGGTGGTTTGCAGGCAGGTCCACTACCACTCTGACCACTCCATCTTTAACGCTTGTTTTCAGGATGAGATTCGTGCGGATGATGTCAAGCCCGGTCAGGGGATTCATAACGTGTTTTAGCCTCCGCCTGACAACTTCTTCGGTGGTAGGCTCTTTCTCAGTTACAAGCCCATGTTTTTCCTCATAGTCCTTGATTGCAGCACGCAGGCCCTCAACTGCAAGTACTGAGCAGTGGGCTTTGATCGGAGGGAGCCCTCCAAGTTCTTCCGAAGCCTGCTTCCAGGTTATTTTCTTTGCCTCATCAATGGTCTTTCCGCGTGCAATGTCTGTAATAACCGAGCCTGTAGCAATATTTGATGCACAACCATAAGATTCGAATTTTATATCTTCAATAACCTTAGTATCGGGATTGACCTTTATATAAACTGCAACCATGTCTCCACAAGCCGGGCTTCCTTCGAGGCCTTTTCCGTCAGGATTCTCGATTTGTCCGACATTGTGCGGGTTCTTGAAATGTTCCAGCACTTTTTGGCTGTAAGGAAACTTCATGATCTCACCTTCTCTTTGTCTCTGACTTTCTTTTTCTGATAGTCATAATCTGCTCCCCTGTACTATACTGTACTGTACTGTATTGTACCGTCTTTGCGCTTTTTTCTCTTATTTCCTTGCAAGGGGGCTTATTTCCCTGAGCCTTGCTACTATCTCACTCATTGCCTCAATTGCCGCATCAGCGTCTTCCATCCGGTTATAGCGCCCAAGGGTAAAACGTACCGAACCATGTGCTCTCTCATGGTCTCCTCCGATACCCCTGATTACATGGCTGGCTTCAAGGGAGCGGCTAAAACAGGCCGAACCCGTGCTTACTGCAAATCCTCTCATATCCATATGCAAAGTTATGGATTCGCCTTCTACATAATGGAAAGTCAAGTTTGCGTTCTGAGGCAGGCGTTTTTCCCGGCTTCCGTTGAGGGTGACCTCCGGAATCTCGGAGAGGGCTTTGTCAATCACCCGATCTCTCATGGCTTTGAGCCTTCTGTTTTCCTCTTCGGTTACGAGTTCTACGGCCTTTGCAAAACCAACTGCGGCTGGAATATCTTCTACCCCCGCCCTCCGGTTAAACTCCTGGAAACCTCCATCCATGAACTTGGTTATCGGGGTGTCTTTCCGGATGTAAAGAGCCCCTATCCCTCTTGGGCCGTGGATGGTGTGAGCAGACATGGTGATCAGGTCTACGGGCAGTTCCTTTACACTTAAGGGGAACCTGGTAAAGCTGTGAGTAGCATCGGTATGCAGGAGCATATCTTTTTCTTCGCAGATCTCTGAGATAGCTTTCAAATCCTGCACTGTTCCTATTTCCTGATTTCCTTGCTGGATTGAGACAAGAACCGTTTCCTTTGTGATTGCATTTTTTAGCCCTTCAAGATCTGCAAAACCTTCAGCGTCCACATTAAGGAAAGTCACACCAAACCCCTGTCTTTCGAGAGCTTTTGCTGTATTCAGCACAGGAAAATCTTCTATTTTCGAGACAATGATATGCTTTCCTTTCTTCTCTTTAAGAGCCCAAACAACTCCTTTAAGCGCGGTGTTGCTCGACTCAGTGGATCCCGAGGTAAAAATTACCTCTTCTGAATTTGCACTGAGCTTTGAAGCCATATTTTCGCGAGCTCTTTCAAGGGCTTCCTTTGCGTCAATCCCCATAGAATAGCCAAATTCCGATGTTGCTACTGCATAGGTATCAAAAAAATAGGGTTTCATTGCTTCAAGTACCTGCTCATCTAATCGTGTGCATGCAGCGTTGTCAAGATAAATTACATTCTCAAATATCTTTCTCCCTCCCCAAACAGGATAGTAAAAACTTGAGTTTTTACAGTTGAATTTTTAGTTTTTAAAATTGAATCTTTAGTTTGTACAGTCGAATCTTAGATCTTTTGATTAACTCAGAACTTTTAATTAACTCAGAGAGCTTTAATCCGAAAAGTTCCCTGTATGATAATCCCTGTATGATAATTTCGCTGAATATTCGCCAAATTAGTTGAATTTGAGCTGAATGTTAGCTAATGAATGTTAGCTAATATTAGTTATGATTAACTGAATATTATCTGAATGTAAGTCTAAACTAGATTAATTAAATATAAATCAGATCAATTAAATATAAATCAGATCAATTAAATATAAATCAAATCAATTAAATTTAAATCATGTCAATTAAAAAATTGCATTACCGTGGCAATTACTGTAACAATTCGAACGCTAAAGCTTTTTAAAGCCTCAGATAAAGAGAGTTATGTTAGCATTCCTTGCTTCCTGTATATACGAACCCACAGCTCCCCATTCATCTATCCATTCCGTTCGAAGTTCTTCTTTACTGAGGCCCATAATTTCCATGGTCATCTCGCAGGCTATTATTTTTCCGCCAAGCTCCTTGAAGTCGTTCATCAGTCTTTCAAGTGAAGCGACATTGGCTTTGTCCATTCTTTGCTTTATCATCTGCCTGCCAAGCCCCAGCATATTCATCCTGGAAAGCGGCCCCTTATCAAGCTCTCCTTTCTTCAAGCGCATTAGTCCCCAGAACGTAAAATATATTGAGGCTTCCATACCCATTGCCAGGGCTCCGTTCGCAATTATAAGTGCGCTGTATACTTTATCCATATCGCCACTATGCAGGATAATGACTGTCTTTTCCCCCATTTTCATTCCTCTTGCGGCTTATCTCCGGATCTTTATTTCCCACTCTTTCCCTCCTTCTTTATCTTCAATATCCAGCACTTTTAGTCCCATTGCCTCGCAGGCCATAGGAATCTCCTTCTTTGACGCCGGATGTGTCCCCCTCACAATAACAAGGTCCCCTGGAGAGGCTTTCTTTAAGGCTTTTCTACATTCTACCAGCGGGATCGGGCAGGTTTGCCCTCGAACATCAATTTCCATTTCTGCCATTATCCTTACCCCCCAAAGTAAGAGAAACGGAATGATTCTAACAACAGTTCTGCCTGCTATCTTTACTTAAATTCATTATCTATCTTTACTTAAATCTATTATATTCCAAAAAATATATTATCATTTCGTGTTAAAAATCCTATCTTGAAAATTATCTTTCTTGGAAATTATCTTTCTTGGAAATTATCTATCTGAGATTTCCCCTCTTGCTCTGTACCGTCTTTCTTTTCAGAGCACTCTTCTAATCCTTTCTGCAATTTCTTTTAGATTGTTAGTGTCAGGTTCAGTCCATACTATTGATTTTATTCCTGTTCCGCCGTCTCCTTTTCTCCTGGGAATAACGTGTACGTGAACATGAGGAATTTCCTGGCCAGCGACTTCCCCATCATTGATCCCGATGTTTGATCCCTCTGCCGAAAGTGCATTCTCGAGTGCAGCCGTAATCTTCCTCGCAGCCTCAAAAAGCGAAGCAATACTTTCCGCATCCATATCTGTAAACCTGCTGAAATGCTTTTTAGGAGCTATCAGAGTGTGTCCCTCGCTCGCCGGATAAACATCAAGAAATGCAAAAACGGCATCGTCCTCATATACTTTCTCTGAAGGAATTTTTCCTGCTATTATTCTGCAAAAAAGGCAGTCTTCCATCATAACCATATCCCCGTAGAGTTTTAGGGAATACATTTATTTCAGGGTTCTGTTCAACCGTTGGGCCGCAACCGCTGCTAGGGGTTTTTGATCAAACTTTTTTTGAAAAAGTTTGCGGTTGATCACGCCGGATAGGGATTGGGGATAAGATCTTTAAACTCAAACATTGAACTGCAACCTTTGCGCCGGTTGATCACGCCACTACTAGGGGGTTTTATCAAACATTTTTTGAAAGGGGTTTATGACACTCCGAAGTCCGGAAATTTCGGAAAGGACTTGTTTTCCTTTTGAAATCTCTTTATTAAATGATGAACTATATATCCTGACTTTGACAGTAAGA
>DADO01000243.1:0-342 GCA_002509325.1 Methanosarcina sp. UBA402
GAAAGATTTTAGCGAACTACTGACTTTGGCATCTTATGAGATAGCTTACTTATATTTTATGATTAAGTCGTTCAATTATCAGTCAAACATTATTATATTATCATAATAATGAGAATTTATTTTTTAATGTATTTTTATTTAGATAACTTCGTCACAAATTACTTATAGGAATGAGTTCAAGACAATATGGACATTTGATAAGATATTTGACTGAACTTGGCCGATTTCCCCAGATCTAATTTAAACTCCACTTTTCAGCATATTCCATGAGCCCATCCCAAAACCCATTTTATTCTCACATCGATAAAAGTCCCAGAATCATTTTCATGATCGGAAACTCAA
>DADO01000243.1:553-24644 GCA_002509325.1 Methanosarcina sp. UBA402
AATCTCGAGTTTTGGGACAGACTCCATTATAAATAGATATGAGGGATGTACTTTGAAAAGAGCAATCGCAACTATTTTTATCTGCTTGCTTGCAGTATCGTTAATTTTTACTTCGGGGTGTACTGATGATCAAGATAGTCTGGCTCAAGGAAAAGATTCTGGAAATACAACAAATAAAACTCAAAATAAAGATGTTCCAGACACAAAACATGCAGGAAATATAATCTCTCCTGAAGAAAATATAGACTCCCTTAAACTTGAAAAGCGAAGCTCTTTTTCCAGATATTACAATAAAGAAAATCTATACAGTAAAGAAAACCTGCATTTTGAAGCAGATATTCCCCCTTACTCTCTGCCTCTAAAGGCTTCCGAAATTGCAAATTATGACAAATTCATCCAGAATATTTCCCTGACGAACGAAAGCAGAAATTTGTTGTACAAAAATGGATTCGTTGTAATCGAAAGTAGGGCGGCTGGAAATATATTTGAATTTGAACCAGTGAGAGTTAATGAAACTTACAAGGACCTGAAAGTAGCTGATGTTCCTATTTTCATTACTTCAGACTCTCTTCTTCACCTTTACCACATCCAGTTTGATGAGACCTTAAAAAGGATCGAAGAAAAAGAATTTTTTGACGACCTCTGGAAACTTGATAAAGCTTTGCTTGAAGTCTCAATAGAGGATTATAACAGGTTGGTAGGGGATAATGCCCCTGAAGAAATAACGGGAGCTGCAAGAAGAAATGCTGCATACTTTGCCGTTGCTTTGAGTCTTCTTCAGCCGAAACCAGAACAGACAGAGCAGTCATGGGAAGATCCAGAAAGAGTTATACCCTTTGATCCTCAGGATACAAATCAATACAGTTTCGAAGTCCCTTCATTTGTAAAAGCTGATGTAGATGCTGAACTGCATTTGATAGAAGCTCAGAAAAGAGGAACGTCTCCTATTTTCAAGTACGATGAAGATTATTCTCAGTACATCCCACGGGGGCACTATAGATCCTCTGAAAAAATGAAGAATTATTTTAAGGCTGTGATGTGGCACGGTAGAATTAGTATGCTCCTTCAGCCGGACATGATTATTGCAGAAGACCCGGAAAAGGAAGCAAGAATTCAGACTATACAGGCTCTTTTAATTTCCGACCAGCTTGACAGGGACAAAAATCTTCAAGCCAAATGGGACAGAATCTACGAAGTGACGGCTTTCTATGTAGGTTATTCTGATGATCTTGGACCCTATGAATATGTAAATGCTATGGATACCGTTTTTGGGAATGATAAAGAAAGAACAAACTTCGACAGTGAAAAACTTACAGCACTGAAATCCGAGCTGGAAAGGTACGAAAGCCCGAAAATCTATGGGGGAATAGGAGAAATAATTCCAGCAGGCTCAGAAACTGAAAGCAAAACTCTTGAGGCCGCAAAAGGGTTCAGGTTCATGGGTCAGCGCTTCACTCCTGATTCTTATATTCTCCAGGAACTCAATCCTCCTGCCCTGAATATCATGAGTCTTCTTGGCTCTGAAAGAGCAAAAGAACATCTGAAAACCCAGGGTATTTCTGAAAATGAGATATACAAAAAAGCTCACAAATCTTTGGAAAATGAATTTGGAGCTTTTGATGAAGATGAATGGAATAAGAACCTCTACTGGGCTCAACTATACGCCTTAAAGCCTCTCCTTGTAAGTTATCCAGAGGGGTATCCTACCTTTATGCAAACCAAAGCCTGGGAAGATAAGCAGCTTAACACAGCCCTTGCTTCCTGGACCGAGCTCAAACACGATACTATCCTCTATGCAAAGCAGACTTACTTCATGGGTACTCCTCGTATTCCGGAAGAAAAACCTGTTCAAGGGTATGTCGAGCCAGTTCCTGAATTCTATGCCAGGATGCTTGCCCTTACAAAAATGGCACATATCGGGCTGGCGGAAATGGAAGTACTTGATGAACAATCGGACAAAGATTTCTCAACTCTTGAAAGAACTCTTGAAAAACTGCTGGAAATCTCGGTTAAAGAGCTTGAAAACAAAGAGCTGACAGATACAGAATATGAGTTCATCAGAAATTTCGGGCAAAATATAGCTCCAATGCTTGAAAGTGTGGATATAACGTCCCAGAGCTCTGTTATGGTTGCAGATGTTTACACCTCTGCTATTGGAGTTTTAGAAGAAGGAACCGGAAAACTGGACCTGATAATAGTAGCTTATAAGCAGCCCGACGGCAGGATCGTGCTTGGAGCAGGCCCTGTAATGAGTTATTATGAGTTCTGGCAGCCCGCAGGGGAAAGATTGACCGATGAAGGATGGAAAGAAATGCTGACAAATAATCCTCCTGAAAGGCCGGAATGGGTTGAGTCTTTTAAAGCGTAAAAGATGTTATTCTGGATAGCTTATCTTTTTCACCCATTTTTTTAATTTCACAAAAACATGTCCGAAGAAGAAATAAAGGTGCCTGCCCAAAGAGGGAAAGAAACAACTATGGTTGCTGTTATTTGAACTGAATTGTATGCAGTCGAAAATCTAATACTATCAGATAAAAGGGAACCTGAAGGTCAAGCACAAAGGGGAAGATTATGAGAAAATGTATAAAAATGTATAAGATGGTCAAGAACATGGGAGACAGGTTCCCTGCAAAAGCTCTTTCCATCATGAAGACCATGGAAGTTTATTAGTGCAAATCAGAAGAAATAGGAGCCGGAAAATAGCTTCTTTAAATGTTTTTTAAAAGCTATATAAAAAATTTACTATTTTATCCTGATGCCGCGGACAAAAAACATCCTCATAATCTATACTTTTTTGAATAATTATCCTCGATAAAGGGGATCATTATGCCGTTTTTTCAAATAAGTTTCTAGATCCGTAGCAACTTTTACGGCAATTGTAATACTGATTATTTAAGAGTTTACACAGAAGCTATATGTGTTCTGGTTTCTTACCACTCATGGGTGACAGTATGAATAAATGGAAAATATTTATTTTATGTATACTTGCATGTCTACTGACTATTCCTGCAGTTTCAGCCGAAGAAGAATACGCGATAAACTCCGTTACTGAAGAGACTCCGGCTTCTGCCGAAAAAGATTACATTGTTAGCCCCTGGACAGAAAATTCTCCTGATTCAGAGAATTCTATTTTTTCTCTATGGTCAACCCAGTATATAAGCCAGGGGCAGACCATAATTCACAATGTAAACGTAGGCTCAGGAGTAAATTATCTTGAAGTGGATTTGAACTGGGGAAACACAAGTGATGCCCTTACCCTTAGCATTTATACTCCTTCAGGAAGCAACCTTGGAACTTATCGTGATAATTCTGACGGAAGTGTAAATGGCAGGATACGCCTCAATATAAACCCTTCTCAGGGATACATGGAACAGGGAACCTGGAAGTTCAAGGTCTACGGGGAATCGATCAGTGGAACCGAAGACTACACGTTTAATGTCGCACTGCATTAATTACAGGAGAATCTATCTCCTGTGCTTTTTCTCTTTATTTTTAATATTAACAGCCGGAGCTATGGAATATATTGTAACCCCGGCTCCTGGTGATGAATTTGGGATTTCCGTAACCGGAGAAAATGTGCAAATAGTAGAGGATACTATAGAACCATACTGGCATTTTCTGCTCTGGTTGGCCGTAATGCAGTTGTTGTCGGTAATAGATATACTTCTGTATCATACAAAGCTGATTTTCACAATACTTGGATTTAAGATTACAGAACACACAAATTTACTTGATAACCCTAACCGGAATCTCATTTACAGTTATATAGAAACAAATCCTGGAGCACATATTAGTGAGATTGTAAATAAAATAGGTTTGAATAGGGGAACAGTCAAATATCATATAAATGCCCTTAAAGTTCAAAACAAAATCGAAACCTATAATGATGACAGAAAAATAAGATATTTCGGAAGTAATTTAGCTTGTGATGAGGTCGAGAAAAAAGTTATTTCTGTCCTTAAAAACGTAACGAATAAAAGAATAATCTCAGAAATACGAAATAAAAAGTGTGATACAAATATAGCTCTTGCATTGGAAATTGGAGTTTCAAGAGCTACGATTAGCTGGCATATGAGATACCTTAAAGAGATAGGATTCGTAAAGGAAACAAAAATAGGAAGGAATGTGATTTATGAGATAAATCCATCATATAATTATTTGATAGATAAATATAAGTAAATTAACCCAGATCCAATTTAAAAATACTGATTATAAAAAACCGCCTCCGTTACAACATTTACTTTCAATATGTTATGTCCTTTTTCAAAAATGCGAGTATGGAGCCTATAAGCAGGATAATTGGCAGCACAAAAAGATACGCCAAATTAGGCCAGAATTCCCCTATCCAGGCTCCAAGTGTGTAGCGGGTATCAAATATTCCCCCTATTCCAGAAGTCATTCCTGTATCAGGACTCTGGATTCCCACGGCAGTTGCAGTAAAATGATAATCAGGTAAGAAGTTCTTTAATGCCTGAGTCTGTCTATTTGCTATATTGAGATCTTCAGAAAAAGCATAACTTATAGTAAAGACTAGCTTGGCAAGCAATATCGTGATGATAAGCCAGAAAATAAGATTGAACAGAAGGGAGTTATTTGATTTTTTTGCTATTGTTGAAATCATTATAGAGATTTCAAGAAAGATCAAAGAATAAAAAAAAGTCAAAATCACGAATATCTCAATTCTTGTGATCTGTTGCATCGTGACCGGAATTCCTGAGACCATAAGCATGGCTCCAGTTGCCAGATTGATGGAAAAGAAAAGTACCAGCAAGATACACAAGCCTGATCCGAGGATTTTGCCAAAAATTATATTATCTCTGAATACGGGATGTGTCAATAAAACATTCATCGAACTGGATCTAATTTCTCTGACAATAGCATCAAAGCCCAGTACAATACCTATAATGGGTGCAAAACGGCCGACAACCTCTGCTACTCCTTCAAACCCTCTCATCAAATCAGGACTGCCAAGAACATTCAAAATATATTCAACTTCCGTTCCCTTTACATACGACCAGGCAAGAACAACCAGCGTGAAAGTGGCTGTAAAAGAAAGGAATACAGGACTTTTCAGATGGTCAGCAAACTCTTTTTGGGCTATGACTTTGACGTTTGAGATATTTTCCATATTATCCCCTCCTTAAATATCATCTCTCAAAAATGAAATGTATGAGGCTGCCAAAAACAAAAGCGGAAGAATTAGTAAAATTATCACGTTTTGCCAGTAATATTCAATTAGGTAAGATAGTGAATAACGAGTGTCTAGAAGTCCGCGTATATCTTCGCTAACAAGACCAAAACCTCCATAACTTAAATCTTGAACCCCAATCGTTACCTTACAAAAATGATGTAAAGGTGAGATATTTTGAAGTAAAGACCCTGTTGAAAAGAATTTTTCAGTCATGTCAAATGCTGACTGACCTGATATAAGAGATGTCAGCATCATGATGGTAGATCCAAAAGCAAAACACATGTTGATCCATACCAGAACTCCAAAAGTGAGAGATTCAATTTCGGTTTTGCACCAGATTGAAGCAAAAAACCCACAGGATGCAAAAACTAACAGATAAAGAAAAGTAAATATCCCAAAAACCATCAGACGCAAAAGGGAATCAAATTGAGCAATTTTTCCAGAAATAAGAAAATCTGAGGCTGCAATTATCACCAGAGATAAGAATACTACAAGAGTAAGAGTTATTGAAATTCCTAGGAATTTGCCTGTAATAATATTATCCCTGAAAACAGGATTTGTCAATAAAACATTAAGACTTTTGCTATTTTTTTCTTTAATTATCCCGTCATATCCGAGAGCTATGCCTATCAATGGGAAAAATACCGCGATCACTTTGACGACATCATAGAAATTATTCCCACCCCCATGACTTTGAAGATATACAAATATAGTGCCCATAAAGATGACCATCAATACAATAAAACTCGGTTCATACAATTTGTCCGAAAATTCTTTTTGGGCTATTGTTAAGATTCTGTCTTTATCCACAGTATCAGTGCTCCAGTTTACGCATTAACCAGATTCCCATTATACAGGTAAATAACTGTAAAAACAAAAAGGAAGGAGATTGCTTGTTTGTTTTTTTGTTTTCAGTAACCTGCGGTCTGTCTGTATAATTGGATTCATCATTTTGATTTTTACTTATAGTAATGGGTTCTTCACTTCCGAGTATTTTCTTTACAGGCAGGCTCTTCCAAATCGAAAAATAATTCCGGGCACCTAACTCTACCAAAGAACTACCGCCATAACTTGATTCGCTATCTTTCGGAAACGTGACAGAGTCAATAGTGAAATATTCCCCACTATGGCTCCACTCACCAAATGTATCATATCTGCCCTTCATTGTAGATGTCACCTGAGTGAGGTTAGAACCATCCGAATTAATAATAAATAAAGGAGCAGCAATATTTTGACGTGTTGAGGGATCGGGCTCAGATTCAGTGATTTTTCCGGTATCAGGATAAAGGGCAGAAGTAAAAGCTATAATATTATCAGATGGACTTATCGAAAATTGTTTTGCTTCTTCAAAACTGCTCCATAAATAAGAGGTTGCCAGTCCAAAATTAGTTATAAAGGTTAGATCGGTTCCATCGACATTGATTGAATATAGCTTGTTTTTATTTTTAACAAATAGTATTTTCTTTCCACTAGAGAACCACTGGGCTTCACTAGCATTTCCTTCATACAAAAGATGCTTCTCATTTTCTTCTCCCTCTACAATATAGAGACTTTCATTCTGATTTACCAGTAAAAGTGAACCATTTGGTTGCCACGTGTCAACCACAAATTCATTCAACAATGAGCCATCAATATCAGAGATATGTTTTTTTAAGTTTGAGCCGTCAGTGTTAGAGATATAAGTCTGGAAAAGACCATTACCAGTTGTTGAAGTAAATATTATTTTTTCGTTGTCAGGGCTCAGTGAAAAACGTGTGTATCTTTCATCTTTGTTCTCAGGTTTAAATGTCTGAGTTAAATCGCTGCTATTATTACTAACCACTACAGTTCCTTCGTATGTAACAAAAAAGATTTTATTGGAGTCGTACCAAGCAGGCTGTGAAGCTTCTGGTCGAATCTCGTGGACATTTATTCCATTTCCGTTTGCGAGATAGACTCCAGTAAAAATATTTCCGGGTTTTTCCCAATCAAATACAATTTTAGTAGAATCTGGACTCCATTTAAGATTATTCTGAGAACCAATACTCCCAAGATTATTTATTATACTTGAAAGGTCCGTATAGTTGGTTCCTATCCCCCTTAAATTAGTACCATCTGGATTACAAACGACAAAACAATTACCTGAATCTGCTGGCCCAGCAAGCTTTGAAACTCGGAAATATATTCTGTTTCCAGAAGGAGCCCATTCTGCTTTAGGTGTTGAATAGCTATTAAATTCTTTAATCCCATAATTGATTTCTCCAAAAGTATGGGAATTCATATCTAATAGATAATGTTTATGAATACTATTTGAACGAGAAATTGACTTGGAACAGGTTACAAGCAAACGTTGTCCATCAGGACTCCATCGTGTTGAACTTACTGCGAAGCCATCTTCTATCTGGAGAATTTTATTAAACTCTGTGACGTTATTCTGCATAACGTCAAGGTTTGATTTCTCTGATACAGGGCTTGCAAATGATATATTTGCTGCAATCAATAATACAACTATTATAAGTATATTTTTCAACATTTGAATCCATCTCGAATTTAAAAGTTTGACCTAAGAATTAAAAAAAGGTCATGTAGAAACTTTTCCCAATCAAGTCACCCTTAAGTTTAACTGGTACATTGCACCTAGTGTCGCGAAAATTTATTGGAGAATAATAACTATTCGGGTAACAATTATTCTGGTAACTTCTCATCAGCATAAAATGATTCAAATCTTATTCAGGGTATCCTATAATTAGGTCGCTAGGACACTATAAACGAAAATTTAACAATTTTACATAATATATAAGGTTTGAATCCAAAAGATATCTACAAAGCCAAAAATTAATTTATTCTAGTAAGGAAGCAATATCGAAAGATTTCATTTAGCCCATATGTACACAAAAAGTATAAGCCCCATCACCAGGGAAACCAGTGATATCAACATGGACAGGAGATCTATCTAAAGTATAGTCAAGAGCTGCGTTATCATACTTAACCGGATTATCCTGAATCTTGTGTATACGCTGCATGAGATCTCCATCAGCATCGAACATTTCAGCTTTTATATGTTTGTTCGTTGCACTGCTATCAAGATACAATGTAAGCTTATTACCAGCGTTATAATCAGTAGAATACCAGCAATCCTTTCCATCTTGTGGGTTCTGGTTTGGAGCTAATGTTCCACTTACAAAAGTATCCGTACCTTCACACGAGAAATACTTTGCTGTACTCCACGTATCTCCTGCATCAGGAGATTCGGCTGCTGCAACACCCACAAACATGATACTGGCTATGAGTGCTACTATTAAACTAGATTTCATGTTCATTTCATCTTACCTCTCTAAATTTTTCTATTGAGAGGTAAAATCCGCAAGTATTAAGTAATCTTAAAACTATGCAGATTTAACCTCTTTTAGGGGTTGGAGTTCAACCGTCTTCTTCACATCCGGTTGAACTCCCTAATGAACTCCCTAAATTACTATTTTTTTCACACATTCATATATTTTATGTCCAAAGTCTCTAACAATTCACTATTAGTAAATATTATAAAAAGAATGATAATAATTCGAGATTTTTTTTCATGATAGTTAGAGACTTTGGACATAATATATTTAAAGAAGAAGATATTTTTTAAAGTGATAGGTATTTCTCAGGATGATGTAGAGTTTTGGGAACAACAGTTCTTCTTTATTCATACTAGTTGAGAAAAAAATCAATGACTTAAAGTGGTTACGTTTTAGAATAGCTAAATCTTGCAGTCCCGCTTACAGCTCCACTAATTTTCCTGGTCGTTACCATATATAATATGATATTTTTAGGAAGTATATAAGTGCCTGAAAATGAAGCAAAACTCCTCCTTGTGCTAGTCGTGTTGCTTATTCTCACGTCCCTTCCGGCTGAAGCTGGCTTTGCTGAGGTCACGGTGGGAAACGATATTAGCGGGAAGGTTGCAAGGCCTGGGGACCTTGTTGAGTTTAGTTTTACTGTGGAAAAGGGATACAATACATCTAAGAGCATATCGGTTATGCTTTTCACAAGTAAAATACCTGAAAACTGGACAGCAGGCATATATGCGGATGGCAATCAGGTAAGCCACATAACTCTGCCTGAAAAAACCAGCAAAAAGGAATTGACTCTTAAAGTAAGAATTCCAGAAAACACAAAGGATGGAGACTATCCTGTAAGAATAGGCCTGAAACTTTATGGAGAAAATAGTAGAAGTTATGATACACTATACAGGGAATTTACAGTAACAGTTGACAGGGCTGCAATGCCTAACCTGGAAATTTATTCGGACATTCCAGGAAAAAAGACCCATCCCGGAATTCCTATCAGTTTCGGAGCTTTTTTAGAAAATAAATATGATAGCAGAGCAAACTTTCGGATTTTCCTGGTTTCGAAACCCGAGCAGTGGGGAGTTAACCTGCTTTCCATGGATGGGGCCAGAATTACGAGATTAGGAGTGCCAGGGAGTGGAAGTCAGGAGTTTAAAATTCTCGTAAATCCTCCACTCAATGCGACGAAAGGAGATTACGAAATTTTGATAGCAGCCTGCCCGGAAAAAGGAAACCAGAGCGTATTTTTGCCGCTCAGTGTTAGCATAAATCCTGAACTTTCCAGGGATGAGGATTTAAGTGCATATGTAGAACTGAATTCCAACATTGTGGGGCTTGATATTCGGCCTGAAAAATCTGCGGAATTTACGGTTTCTTTAAAAAACAGGTATGATCAACCGCTTAAGCTGAAACTTGAAGTCTTAAGCCTGCCTGAAGGGTGGAAAGCTGAATTTCTTACCAGGGAAGACAAGGAAGGAAGGCTTTCTTCCCTTATGCTTCCTGCAGGAGAGGAACAGGAATTTACTGTAAAGGTAAAACCATCCCAAAACGCTACAGGCGGGCTTTATCCGATTATAATTGCAGCGGTGAGCGAAGACAAAAGAGTTACCCAGCAGCTTGAGGTAGGCATCAACCATAATATCGAAAATGAGGAACTGCTCAAAGTCGAATCAAGCCCCAGCGAATTGACGCTGAATCCAGGCAGTTCCACCGAAATTAGTGTTAGCATTGAAAACCGAGGAGACGAAGCCCTGGAAGATGTTACTCTCGAGATTAACTCAGTAAGCGGCATAAGTACGCAGATCCGGGGTTTTGGAAGGATAGATGAGCTGGAGGCAGGAGAAACCAGAAGCATCCCTGTAGAGATCACTGCAAACGCCAACGCCGGTTCTGGTGTCAAGGAGATTTTCATACGGGCAAAAGGTGACGGTTTAGTTAGTTCTGAGAAAAGTATCAGGGTAAACGTGGAGAAATCATCAAGTAGCGGGCTCCTTGGCATTGCAATGCTTGGATTTGCAATCCTTGTGCTTGTTTTTGTAGTACGTAAGTTCGGAAGGCGGTGAACATGGAATCAATGAGTATGGAATCAATAGGCATGGATCTGGAACAAAGTGGGATTGTACAGAAAACAGATGAATTCGCAATCGAAACCATTCATTTGAGTAAAATATTCGGGAAAGGGAATCAAATCCGGGCAGTGGATAACCTGAACCTGCAGGTAAGAAAAGGAGAGGTATTCGGCTTCGTGGGTCCAAACGGAGCTGGTAAAACCACAACCATGAAAATGCTTATCGGCCTGCTTGAACCAAGCGAAGGAAGCGGAAAGGTTGCAGGTTATGATATTGTCCGCGAGGTAATAAATATAAGGGAAAAGACAGGAACCCTGCCTGAGCCTGCCGGTTTTTATGACAATCTCACTGCAAGACAGAACCTGCGTTTTTATGCAAAACTCTATAATATGGATTCCAAAGTCCGGGAACAGCGGATCGTAAAATTGCTTGAAACCGTGGGCCTTTCCCATGCTATCGATCAGAAAATAGGCGGCTTTTCCACAGGCATGCGCAAACGTTTCGGGCTTGCCCAGGCTCTTATTAATGAACCTTCAGTCCTTTTCCTTGATGAGCCAACAAGCGGTATTGATCCCCTTGGAGCCCAGATGATGAGGGATCTTATAAAAGACCTTAACCAAAGTAAAGGAGTGACCGTTTTTCTGAGTTCGCATTCTATGGAAGAGGTCGAGGAAATCTGCGATCGGATAGCAATAATCGCAAGAGGAAAGCTGCTGGTAGTTGGATCTGTAGAGGATCTGCGGGATATAATCAGAGCAAAGGAAGGTGTGCACTATTTGCTTGAGGTCCAGGATATTCCTCTCTCCGAGGTAGCAGAATCCATAAAGAATGTAGAAGGTGTGCAGGCTCTTGAAATTCAGGATAGGACACTGTATGTGCGTGCAAAAACGAAGCTCCGTACAGAGATTGCAAAAGCTGTCAGGCAGGCAGGCGGCACTGTATCTATGTTCGAGGAAGAAGAAATGAATCTGCAGAAATTGTTCCTCAAAATTATTGAAGGAGTATAAATATGGAAGTTCATCCATGGAAGTTCATCCAAAAAAAAGATTTTATCCACATAATATTACAAACAAAAGTAAATTGGGGTTAATAAATGAAAAAAAGATTCAACAAGATTTGTTTCAACAAGATTTGCTTCAAAAGACATTTACCGCTTATCGTGTTTCCTGATAATCCTGTCCGTTTTTATTTCAGGTTGTGAGGAAAAAATCGGCGCGAAGTTACATCTAACATGCACCTAACACTAAAGAAACTGTATCTGACATTCAACCCACTGCTGAAGAAATTGTATCTAATAGCAGATGAAAATGGATAGTCTCGAAGATTATTCTTACAATGTGTATGTACATTATTCTGAGTTTTTAAACGGGATTATTCGGGAGATCACTTTCTCTCCTCAGGACCGAGAATATGGATGGGAAAAGCGCATATGTGCTTGAGCTTACTCCTCCCGAAAAAAACGAATCACTTCAATGGAAATCAAAAATCTGGATTGACAGAGAAAACTGGATGCTCCTCAGGTGTGAATTGTATAATAGCGAAGAAAATGTTTACAACGAAGAAAATGTTCATCTTGAGGTGGAAGTCCGGGATATAGAATTGAACACTGGAATTCCAGATTCCGTTTTTGAATTTGAAATTCCTGATGGAGCGCAGGTGAAGGTATTGGGGCCGGAAGACTTCAAAAGTGAACCAAAAGATGGCGCTTGAAGAAGCAAGACCGCCTATTGATTTTGAGATACTTATTCCTGAGTATCTTCCTGAAGGCTATGAATTTGATTATTCAATGGTTTCTTACAGCATGGATACGCCTTACTCCACTTTTGTCCATAATGGTTTCAGCGTTTTTGCAGGGCAGCCTTACGAAAAAAATCACTATTGTGTACTCTCTTGATAAGTCAGAGTACTGTTGTTTCCTCCCTTGATAAGTCAAAGCTGCTTAATACCACAAAATCCCTTTCTGAAAATCAGTGACCTTTAATAATATCTTGAATAAACCACGGATAAATACAGATAAGCACGGATTTGTTCCCATAATCTGGAATTAATGCACCGGTTTCAAAGCCCTATATCACGAGTTTAGAATCCAGATATAGTAATTAAGCAGCATAGCAAAGCTAACCCACAGGATATAAGGGAACAGTAAATAAGAAGCTGTTTTTGAGATCTTCCTGAATTTCAATATTGTCAGAAGAATTGCAAACCAGAGCAGAACTATCTCGACAAAAGCATAGTAAGGAGATTTTAGCCCAAAGAATAGAATAGACCAGAGAGCATTAAGCCCTAGCTGAATGCCGAAAATGAACATCCCCTTTTTAACCTCTTGCTCTTGCAGCCCTTTCTCCCAGACGAGGTAAAGTGAGATTCCCATAAGCGTATAAAGTGTTACCCAGGCTGGAAAGAAAACCCAGGCTGGAGGATTGAAGGCTGGTTTTTCCAGAAAAAGATACCAGTTCTCAAGCGATGAAGCTGTAAATACTGAACCTATTAACCCTGCAAACTGACAGAGCAAAATTGATACCACAAGTTTGGAAAGATTGACCCTTTGAACCATACCATTCCCAGAATAAAATCTGGGATTTTACAGTTATTAATGTTAGGATTCAAGGGTTTGCAGAAATTGCTTAAGTTCTATTTAGAAATAAAAGTTGTAGAAATCCTTTACATAAAATTAAAGATTTCCACAGGCAATATTTTCCACTGATATAATTCTGATTGTTTTTAACATCTATTATTTATTTTTAGTCTCGATCTACACTGACCCGAATATGCTGAGATTTCACCTTATTCTGGAACCAGGTTTTATTTCTTTGTCGGTGGTCAGGGCTGTTACGATTTCTATGCCGTCATCAGCTGCAAGCATCATGCCGTTTGATTTGACTCCGCAGAGTTTGGCAGGTTTCAGGTTGACAAGTACGATAACGTATTTCCCTACAAGCTCTTCTGGAGTTTTACTTCCTTGAAGGCATTCCTCTTTGTATTTGTAGCTTTTCATTGAGTCATTTCAAAGAAGATAGTAGTCAGAAGGTTTTGCTGGCGATTAAGGTTATCTTATGTGTTCATTTTCTCAATCTATTATAAAATGCAACGAAAAACTCCATGAAAATATAACTTTTTTTGATGGAGGGGATTACAGAGGTAAAAGTAGAAATTGATTCAAAAGTGGTAACCCAGGTTACACATGGATGAGGTTAAGGGTAGGATATTATGATTGATTGGAAAAACTTGCAGAAAATGTTACTTTTAGGTGAATATTTATAAAAAGATAATAGAAAAAAATATCAGTCTTATTACTAAATATCAAAAACTAATATTTTTATAATATAAGTGCAATGTAGTATTACAAATATTCTTAAAAATAATACTCTACACGCCTGGTGCTGTTTGGAGGACTCATTAATTTATGAATCGAACCACTGATACACATTGCTCTTCCGATGTTTATAATAAAAATAATATAAGTATTCAGGAAAAGTTTCGTCAATATCATTCGAGAAAAATTTTGTTTTTGACCGGTGTATCGGCAGTTATTGTTCTTTTGGTAGGTGTTGCAGCAGCCTTCGGCTCCTATGATCTCAACCTTAGTGAGGTCTACAGAATCATTGGTGGTGGAATAATTGTTAGAATTTTTCCGGAATTAACTCTTCCCGAGTCTGTTGCCGGCACTATAATCTGGGAGCTCCGCCTTCCCAGGATCTGCATGGCAGTCGTCTCAGGTGCAAGCCTTGGGGTTGCCGGTGCAATTATGCAAGGTGTACTCCGCAATCCATTGGCCGAACCATTTACTCTTGGCATCTCTTCTGCTGCCGCAATGGGGGCATCCCTGTCGATCATCGGTGGGATAAGGTTTTTTGGGTCTTACAGTGTGGTGATCAACGCCTTCATCTGCGCTTTTCTTGCAACCATAGTCATCTACACTATCGCAAAAAGCAAGGGCATGACCCCTGAGACAATTATCCTCTCCGGAATTGCCATCATGTTCCTGCTTGATGCTGTCACGGCTTTCATGCAGTATCTTGGCACTGCACAGCAAGTTCAGGCAGTAGTCTTCTGGATGATGGGGAGTATTTCGGTTGCCGGCTGGGATACTGTGCTCATCGTCTTTCTGATTGCAACCGTTTCTATCCCATATCTGATCTACAAGGCTTCTGATATCACTATAATCGGGGCTGGTGATGAGACCGCACACAGCCTTGGGATCAATGTCGAGAAAATCAGAATGCAAACCCTCGCATTTGGGGCCCTGCTTACAGCTGCAGTTACTGCATTCTGCGGGATCATAGGGTTTGTCGGCCTGCTCTCCCCGCATATTACAAGGATGATCATAGGGGGAGACAACCGTTATGTTATACCGGGATCTGCCATGGTTGGGGCAGCTCTTCTCCTTGGTGCAGATACAGTTGCAAGAACTGTCCTCGCCCCGATGATCCTTCCGGTCGGGATCATGACTGCCTTTGTTGGAGTTCCGTTCTTTATGTACCTGTTTATGCGTAAGGGGAAAGAACCATGGTAAAAGTTGATATCAATCAAGTATCCTTCAGTTATCCTGGTGCAGATGTACTCCATGATGTGACTTTCCAGATAGGGCCAGGAGAGATAACTGGTATCGTCGGTCCAAATGGCTCTGGAAAGAGCACTCTTATTAAGTGTATAGATACAATCCTTAAGCCAAAGGGATCTATTCTCCTCGACGGAACAAATGTTCTAAAGATGGATTCAGTCGAGCGTGCTCGTAATATCGGCCTGGTTCCCCAGTATGGAACCAGTGCGATGGACTCAACTGTCTTTGAGACCGTGCTTATGGGCAGGAGGCCGCACTCAGCCTGGAGGATAAGGGATGAAGACATAGACAAGGTTGCAGAAACTTTAGAATGTCTCGGTATCAAAGATATGGCTATGCGGACTTTTGCCAGCCTGTCAGGGGGGCAGAAGCAAATCACTATGCTTGCCCGTGCGATCTGCCAGGAGCCGGAGTTTCTTCTTCTGGATGAACCAACCTCAGCCCTGGATATCAAAAACCAGCTTGAGGTACTTGATATCTTACGGACACTTGTAAAAGAGCGGAGCATGGCGGCTATCATCGCCATCCATGATCTGAATCTCGGTGCCCGTTACGCAGACTCAATCGTGATGCTCAGAGAAGGTATGGTCTTTTCTACAGGAAAGGCAGACGAACTCTATACTCCAGAGATAATCGAAGAAGTATACGGTGTGAAAGCCGTAGTATTGGAAGTGCTCGGAAAACCTCATGTCGTTCCTGTAAGCCCTATAAAAAAAGAACCCTCTGATCAGGCAGAGTAAAAGTCTCTTAAGGAGTATTTTATTAAATGACACATATCGAAGAGCCTTGCACTTTCAGCCTGAAGACGGAATCACCTCTTAATCAGGTCCTCTCTATTTTTATCGACCTTAAGCTTGTCAGGCTCATCCCTCGACTTGGATGGTACGTTGGGCGCACCTTTACCGCAGCTCTGGTCAGCTCGGGTGCCTCAATTCTCCTAATGTTCTTTGTAAGCCTCTTTATTTCGGCGGCAATCGATGGGAAACCCCCTGCAGATATGGCTCCAGTCGGTGTTGCGATGATATCCATGTTGTTCCTGAGAATTGTGGCAGAGATGTTCAGGGAACGATCCACTCACGCCACGGCAGGAGCGATGAAGGAAGCTCTTCGCTCTAAAATATATGATAAACTTCTCAAGCTCGGGCCATCATATACAGACAGGAATGAATCAGGATCTATTGCCACAATATTCATAGAGGGAACTGAACAGCTGGAGCAGTATGTTTCATATTATATCCCATATATTCTCCTCTGTATCCTGATCCCGATATCTCTTTTTATTGCTTTCGCCGTTTTGGTGGATTTTACCACCGCGTGTATCCTGCTTGCTTTTGTGCCCCTGGTTCCTTTGAGCATCATGCTCTCAAACCGGCAACGGAGGCTGAAAGATGCCAATGTCTGGAATGAATTCAAGGCATTAAGTGCATTTTACACCGAGAGTCTGCAGGGCCTGACAACACTGAAACTCTTTAACCAGCACGAGAAACGGGCAGATGAGATAAGAACATACTCTGAGAATTATGGCCATATATATATACGCAGGCTTAAAATTGGGATTCTGGTTAGTTTCATTGCAGACATGGTTCCATATCTCGGATATGGATCAGCCTTACTCTATGCCTGTGTTGGCATGAGCAGGGGTACAATGCGGACTGAACAGGTGATGTTTGTCCTCCTGCTCGGCCCTGTTTTCTATGAACATGTTATCCATCTCGGTATGTATTACCATAACAGCGTCAATGCGAAGAATACTATTAGCTCAATAATTGAACTACTTGACACGCCCCCGCTCATCGCCGGTCCGGAAAAATCAGACGTGAAATCCCTTCTGCCTCCAATGACTATCAGGTTTGACGGCGTCTCTTTCGGGTATGAACCTGACAGAAAGGTACTCAAAGACTGTTCTTTTACCGTCGGGACAGGGGAAATGGTTGCCCTGGTTGGGGGGTCGGGAGTTGGGAAGAGTACTGTTGTAGATCTGCTCTTTCGGTACTATGATCCGGACAATGGGAGTATTGAGATAGCAGGTATGCCAATAAGGGATATCCCGCTTGATCTTTTAAGGCAGAATCTCTCCCTGGTTTCCCAGGATACCTATCTATTCCATGGAACCATCCGGGAGAATCTGCTATTTGGAAGACCGGATGCACCAGAGGAAATGGTGAATGAAGCCGTTGAGGCCTCAAGCCTGGATGATTTCATAAATTCGCTTCCGGATGGTCTTGAAACGATGGTAGGGGAAAGGGGGCTTTGCCTCTCTGGCGGGGAGCGACAGAGGATTGCAATAGGAAGGGCGGTACTGAAGGATGCACCTATCCTCATTCTGGATGAGCCTACAGCAAGTGTCGACGCCGTGAGCGAACTGCGTATCAGAAATGCATTACAAAACATACAATCAGGCCGGACTGTTCTCGTGATTGCCCATCGTCTGTCGACTATCCGTAATGCTGACTGTATTCTGGTGATGGAGGATGGGAGCATCATAGAATCAGGAACGCATGAGGAACTGATGGACCTTGGCGGAAAATACGCAGATCTGGTTCGGGCACAGGAAATAGCAGAGGAACTAACTTATGAAAACAGCGAATATTATTGCCAGGCTATATAAAGCCGCAAGGCCTCAGATTCCGATTCTTTCTATTGCAGTCATCACCGAGATCCTTAAGTACGGGGTTACTCTCTGGATCGGCCTCCTCGGAGTTGAACTGCTCAGGATGGCAAGAGCAGGTGAAGGTCCTGATATGCTCCTCCCGACAGGCGTTTTGATCCTGGTTCTTGCAGTTTTAAGAGGCGTTTTTGGCTACCTGAGTCCTTACCTGAGCCATGTAGGTGCATACAGGCTGCTCGCTGTTCTCCGGGACCAGTTCTACCGGACCATTGAACCTCTTGCTCCTGCTGTTATAATGCACCGCCGTACCGGGGATATAGTTTCGGTGGCAGGGAATAACATAGAGACCCTTGAACTCTTCTTTGCCCATACAATAGCCCCCATGGCGACGGCGATTGTTATCCCTATCATGGTATTCTTTGCTCTATTTATCATCCATCCCACTGTTGCCTGGACATTCTTGCTTTGCACGTTCCTGATTGCTCTTCTTCCCAGGCTGGCCTTCAGTCTGAATGAGAAGTGCGGAGAGCATCTCCGCCACCTGCTAGCAGATCTAAATTCATTTCTTATTGATACCGTCCAGGGGATCAGGGAGATTCTGGCGTTCTCAAGGTCCAGAGACAGATACAATCAAGTGATGGAACTGAACAACCAGTATCATGAGGACTACAGGACGTATATCCGGAGGAACTCCTGCATTACAGCAGCCCATATCATGATCCTCTCAGGCGGGGCCATAGTGCTTCTTGCAGTTTCCTCTCTGCTCAGCAGTGCAGGAGAGATAGATCCGCTCAACCTCCCAATTGTGTTTTTATTCGCATCTGTCGGCTTTAGTTCAATGGCAAATATTGTTGAAATCTCAAAACAGTTCGGCATGACCTTTTCAGGTGCAAAACGGCTGTACGAACTGATGGACCTGACACCCGATGTAAAGGAGCCAGAGCACCCTGTGAATCCTGACATTCTTGAGCCCGCCATCTCTTTTGAAAATGTCTCATTCGGGTACCAGCCAGATCAGCCAGTGCTGCATGCAATTGACTTTGAAGTTCCGAAAGGAAAGACAGTTGCTATCGTTGGAATGACAGGAGCGGGGAAGACCACAATAGCCCATCTTATAATGCGGTTTTGGGATCCGGGTATAGGAAATATCATGATCGGCGGGTATGACTTAAGAGACCTTTCTCTATCCAGAATTCGGGGTACCGTATCCATGGTTTCCCAGGACATCTTCCTGCTAAACACTTCAATATTGGAAAATATCAGGCTTGGACGGGTTGATGCAACCGATGATGATGTGATGTCCGCTGCAAAGGTTGCAAGGATTCATGACTTTATTTCTTCCCTCCCAAACGGGTACCAGACCATTGTCGGAGAGAGAGGGATCAGGTTGTCAGGAGGGGAACGACAGAGAATTGCCATTGCCCGGGCCCTGCTGAAGAATGCACCCATACTGATCCTTGATGAAGCCTCCTCAGCGCTTGACACCTGCACAGAACTTGAAATAAGGGAGGCAATTTGGGAACTCAGCAAAGGAAAGACCCTCCTCGTGATTGCTCACCGTCTCTCAACTGTTGCCAATGCCGACAAGATCCTGGTCCTTGAGGAGGGGAGGGTCATTGAAGAAGGAACTCATCAGGAGCTCCTTACAAAAAACGGTGTTTATGCATCACTTATTGAGGCACAAAAGATCTGATAATAGCATTTATCTGCCAAACAGGGTGAGATGACAAATTCATACCGTCTACAGGATGAATTGAATTCAAAACTATCTCCCCTGTCCGAAGAATATTTTTCTTGGTCAAAAAATGCTTTTTTGGTCTAATTATGCTTTTTTGGTCTAACTATGTTTTCCCTAACTGTCTTCCTGACCCCCGAAATAATGTAATGAAATAAACGAGGGTCTGTTAAAGCCGCATGGTGCATTTTTGGGAGGAGAAGGCAGAAAAATACCCTCTCCTGCCTTTCACAGAACTGGATATCTTCCTCATTATTGACTATAAGAAATTCCTCATTATTAACTATAAGAAATTCCTGGAGATTAAGAAATCTCAGGATAGATAAAGAGTCCATCCTTCTTAACATCCATATTCGGCAGTTTGAGGAAGTCGTTTACATATTTTTGGTGAATCTCATAGGGATCCATATCAGCCAATTGATCCGGATAAAGGGCCTTTGATATGTACAATGCTCCAAGGCAGTTGCTGTGAGAGACAATGTTCACATCAACCAGGTACACCTTGTCATTCTTTACGGCATCTATAGAGCCAAACCCGGGCATTGCTTTGATTTTATCAAGTTCGTCCTGGGCTACGGCCCTGTCCGTCAAGCCATAACCTAATGCTACATCAAAGTCTTCCATCACGATCACTTCAGGGTTCTTCATAATAACCACCTCTGGGTCGATCTCGAAGTAGGACGCAGTGTCCATAATCTTTCCTTTTGTGTCTTTCGTATCTTTGGTCATGGTGTTTGCGCCAAGGAACTGAAGAGTCTTGATTGTCGGGCATTCATCGCCACCGCTTCCAAGAGCTCCACCTTTTCTCGGATACAGGTAGATCACTTTTGCCCGTTCATCCTCGTCCAGGTCGGCAAGTTTATCGTGAATATCACCTAAGGTACCCCCCATCCAATCTACGTATCTGTTGGCCGAGTCAGGGGACCCGCAAAGATATCCGAGCATCTTTCCGTACCCCAGGCTGTTCTGGATATCTCCATGGTAGATCATGCTTAAGGGGGTTAAGCCGGCTTCTTTCATCTTATTCATCAGTTCTTCATCAAAGTACTGATTATGAACAACCAGACCCGGTTTTAAGGCTACAATAGCCTCTATATCTGGTTCCGATGAATCGCCGACATTCTTCACCTTACTGATCTCTGGAAGAATAATGCTCCGGGAAACAGTGTCTTTATCAATTCCGACAATCCTGTCTCCAACTCCTATTGCCTGGGCATTCTCGGCGATCATTTTGTCCAGAGAAACTATGCGCTCAACGGGGGTCTTGACCCTTACAGGATTACTATAGGAATCCTGCACAATCATTTCCGTTGCAGTTCCATCAATGATTGCCTTTACCTGTTCAACGTCCTTGCTGTCCACCTTTCCGTCGAGGTTAGCATCTGCAAGGGGAGTTGAGTCAGCTTTTCCTGCTCCGATCTGTTCTATCAGATCGATGTCTTTCTGGTCGATGTCCATATCCCCATTAGCATTTCCATAGATGAAAAGTGTATAATTCATTCCTGTATCGGAAGCAGTGCTGACATTTTTTTCAGGACCCGAGCTCATGGAGACCCTCATAACTCCAAGTACCAGGATTAATACTACTAAAACGATACCAATATACAAATATTTGTTATTTTTGTCCATCATTTTTCCTCAGTACACATAATATTTACACGATAAATGACAGTTAGTTCTGTAAATTCTGATAGATCCCATTTCCTTCATTCCTGGCCATAAAAACAAACATGAAAAATAAAAACAAACATGAAATTTTGAATAACAGGCAAAAAATGAAATTTCATGTTTGCCTTAATTTTTTTGTTGTTTTTTTTCATTATGGGCAGCAACGTTGTCTTTTTTATTTTTCAAATTCGTCAAACTACCGTGGATTACCATCAAAGTGCAAATGTGACTTTGATCGCGGATGTAAAGTTGATTTTTCAGGCAACATCACTTCCAGAATAAATCATGTCATATATAGTTGTTATTAAAAAAGATTGTGTTTTTATCTTCATATATCCCATTTTCTTGAATAATTATCTTATTTAGTCATAATTAAACTCTAAAAAATATTATTTTTATATACTATATATCAAAAATTATGTTAAGAATCCATAATGCATAGTTTAAAGTTGTGTATAACATTATTAACCAATGACAAAAAAAGAATCATTTTGTTACCTTAAAAGCGCAGGTAAATAAAAAACAAAATCAGATTAAAAAAGTAAGTGACAGGGAAGATGAATCTCTTCCCTAAGTTTTTCATAACTGGTCAAAATGTTGAGCCAATACACTTATCCAGCGCCCGGAAATGCTCACCTTATTCTGGAACCAGGTTTTATTTCTTTGTCGGTAGTCAGGGCTGTTACGATTTCTATGCCGTCATCAGCTGCAAGCATCATGCCGTTTGATTTGACTCCGCAGAGTTTGGCAGGTTTCAGGTTGACAAGTACGATAACGTATTTCCCTACAAGCTCTTCTGGAGTGTAATATGAAGCCATCCCTGCAACAAGCTGTCTTGGATTTTCTTCGCCGATGTCAACTTCAATTCTGAGAAGTTTTTTGGACTTTTTAATTGGCTCGGCAAGTAAAACCTTTCCTACTCTGATGTCAAGTTTTGCAAAGTCTTCGTACTCGATCGTGGGAAGGATTTCTCTTTGTTCGGGCTCTTTGGCTTTCAATTTTTCCAATTTTGCTTTTTCTGATTTTGCGTCTTCTGCAGTTCCCATTCCTTCGGATTTAGCTGGCTCTTTTTCTTTATCCTTTCCTGCGGTTTTCTTTGCATTTGCGGCTTTTACCCTCTGGTTTGCGATCTCTTCCATTTCCTCGATTCTGTCATCTTCGAGCTTTGTGAAAAGGATCCTGGGTTTCACAAGCTTTGTGCCTGTTTTTATAGGCACGAGAGCTTCAGCATACAGAATAGTATGCAGGTCTCCTTCCTGCCCTAGCTCTTCCCAGGCGGTCTCCATGGTCTGCGGGAGCACGGGCTCAAAGACAAGGCTGAGAGCTTTTGCCAGGTGAAGACAGTTGTAAACAACCTGTCCGCAAGCTGCCCTGTCCTGTTTTATCAGGCTCCAGGGTTCATGGGACTGGAAGTAGGTATTTCCAAAAGATGCAAGAGCCATTGCAGAATCAACGGCTCTTTTAAACTCATATTCTGCCATTGCTGCTTTTATTTCTTTTAAGGCTTTTTCGATTTCTTCCCTAACCTCGGGTTCGAGCTCTCCGGCTGGAACTTCCCCATAGTTCTTGAATGCGAAAAGCATTGTCCGATAAAGGAAATTCCCGAGGTCAGCCACAAGTTCGGAGTTAATCTTTTCCTGAAGCACGCGCCAGGAGAAATTCAGTTCCCTTGTGTGAGAGGTATAGCTTGCCAGATAGTACCTTAAGAGGTCAGGATGGAAACCGTGGTCAAGGTAATCTTCTCCTACCCAGACTACATTACCCCGGGTCTTTGAGAATTTTTTGTCCTCGATCTTGACCATGCCTGAAGCTACCACTGCCGTAGGCACTGAGTAATCTGCACCTTTAAGCATTGCCGGCCAGAAGATACAGTGATGATAGGCAATGTCCCCTCCTATGAAATGGACAATTTCCCCGTCATTTTTCCAGTATTTTTCCCAGGAATCTCCAGCCTTTGCAGCCCACTGCTCGGTAAAGGCGATATATCCTATAGGAGCATCTACCCAGACATAGACCACGAGGTCATCGTGTCCAGGGAATTTTACTCCCCATTCCAGGTTTCGGGTGATGCACCAGTCTGCAAGCCCCTGTTTTACCCAGCCCAGGGCATAGTTCCTGGCATTGGCGGTTCCACCAAGCTCATTTGAGAGATAATCCATGAGATAATCGCTGAAATCGGAAAGCTTGAAAAAGAAATGCTCCTGCTGCCTGTACTCGGCAGGTCCCCCGCAGATAGTGCAGATAGGGTTCCGAAGCTCTCCAGGTTCAAGATGTTTTCCGCATCCCTGGTCGCACTCGTCTCCTCTTGCTATTTCGCCGCAGTGAGGGCAGGTGCCTTCTACGTAGCGGTCAGGAAGAAAACGATTGCATTTCGGACAATAGGCTATTTCGATAGTTTTTGGATACACATAGCCTTTTTCAATGAGCCTGTTGACAATGTCCAGAGTTCTGTTGTGATTCTCAGGATCATCCGTTGTCCCAAAAGCATCAAAGTAAACTCCAAGCTGTTTGAAAGTCTCGTCAAAATGTTTGTGATATATTTCTACGAGCTCACTAGGAGTGATCCCGAGTTCTTCAGCGTTTACGACAATGGGAGTGCCGTGAGCGTCCGAACCGCAGACAAAGGTAACGTCTCTCCCTTCCTTTCGCAGGGAACGGGCAAAAACATCAGCGGGCACGTAGGTCCGGAGATGCCCGATATGTGCCTTGCCATTAGCATAAGGCAGACCACAGGTGACAAGTATGGGTTTAGTGGATGATTCTGACATTCTTATCTCCATGTATTTTTTGTATATACTCCTCTTCGATGATTACAACTCTAAAGTATATTTCGCTTACAAATTTTGATCAAACACAACCGTTGCACCGCAACCGTTGCGCCGGTTGATCACGCCGCTTCCAGAGTTTTCGATCAAACCTTTTCTCAAAAGTTTTTGATCAAACTTTTTTTG
>DADO01000243.1:24817-31874 GCA_002509325.1 Methanosarcina sp. UBA402
AGCCTTTTTTAAAAAGGGTTGTGAGTAAGCATTTTTTAAAAATTTGAGATGACATATTTTATTTAAATGTGTATATATTATAAGGTAATCTATTTGAGGGATAGTTAATATTTCTATATAAAGATGGATGAAATGTAGGGACAGATAAATATTAGCTCCGACAATTTATGCTGTCAGGCAAATTGTTGCCAGCGAATTTCTGCAAGTTTTTATTCCTGGATTGCCGGCTACCGTAATAAATTTGCTCTCTCCATTAAAGATTTTAATGATGCTCAAGGCCAAAGATTAAAGTGATAAATCTTAAGATATACGGTTCTATTAAATATGAACGATAAAAACACAAACCCTGATGGCACGAACCCTGATGGCATGAACTCAGAGGAGCTATCTGGAGATATCGAAAAATCTGAAAATGAAAAAATTAAAAGTAAGAGCTTTAGTATGAATTCTAATCCATCGCAGCAAGATAAAAAACGTAGCCTTGTGCCCTACATGCTCATAGTACTGTTTCTGGTCACTATTATACTGGGATGTATCACGGTGATTTCCTACAGTTTCGGGGTTGGAGGAGATCTGGGAAGTTCTGAGAAGGTGGCTGTAATCTATGTTCAGGGCACCATACTTTCCGGCAATGTTCCTGCAGGGCTTGGTTATGCGACTTCCGAAGAGATTTCCGAAAATATCCACAAGGCTGCCGCAGACAGCACGGTTAAGGCAATTGTGCTTCGAATTAACAGTCCTGGAGGGTCTCCTGCAGCAGCCCAGGAAATCGTAGGGGAAATAGAGAAAGTCAAGGCAAAAGGAATACCTATTGTTGTATCCATGGGAGATCTTGCAACCAGTGCTGCATATTATATCGCTGCGCCGACTGATTACATCATTGCAAACCCCTCGACGAATACCGGATCTATTGGAGTGATCTGGGTCTTCCAGAATATGTCTGCCTCTTATAAAAAAGATGGTGTAGATTATTACGTTGCAAAGTCCGGAGAACTCAAGGACATGGGAAGCACCTGGAGAGGGCTTACTGATGAGGAAAAAGAGTACGCTGACACTGTTGTTATGGAGAGCTATGAAGATTTCATAATCAAAGTTTCAGAAGAGCGCAATATATCCAAAAGTGATGTGAGAGCCCTTGCCGATGGCCGGATATACACCGGAGCCAGGGCAAAGGAGTTTGGGCTCGTGGATGGTTTTGGAAATCTTTATGATGCAATTGACAAAGCTGCGGAACTTGGAGGAATTACAGGGGAACCAAAAGTCCAATATATGAACAGGGCTAGCCTCTCAAAACTGCTTTTGGGGTCGGATTCTGGAGAGTCCAATGAAACTGTCGAGCAATTTGTCAATTACTTTGAAGAAAGTCCATATGGAAAAATCCTTGCCTGAAGCATTTTTTAATTTATTTTTTTAGTAACAATTCAGCTTATCAAAACATGTCTAATGATGTTGATTTTAATGGAATTAAGTTATCTGATAGATAATTGATGAATGATGAAAAACATAATCATTAGCCAACAATCAAAGAAAATCAATTTATAGAAATTTGTCTATTGAATCTTATTTAAGATGGTTATTGATGTTTTATCTAGGCTGAATAGTTACCCTTTTTAACTTTCCTTTGCGTTCCCAGCGTTTCTCCTGCAGATTTTGTCCAGGAGCAGAATATTATCAAGCATTAAAGACCCGCTCCATCCAAGAGGGATTGCCCAGGCAGGATTGCCTGTGGACTGATCCACCTGCTCTGGAAGAAGTCCTGTACTGGTTGCTCCGGCAAGAGCCCACTTTAGACATTTAATCCCTTCATCAGTTAGCCTTTTTACGGTTTCATCATAGCTCCCTTCATTTTTATAGAGATTATTATTTGTAGGGTTGGACATTGCTTTTTCATGAGGAAGGTCGAGAGCAAGGGCAAGCATTGCTTTCGAAAGCCAGAGAGTAGTTACTACCCACGGATTTCCATTTATGTAACTGTCATTTTCATACCTTTTGATGCCGTAATTGATATTGATGGATACTGAGAGTTTCTTCTGGATATTCTCTATCATAAACTGGATCATATCCTTCTCTATGGGGTCTTTTGGGGAAAGCATTCCAAAAGGAACATAGGTACCCAGAGTACTTGCATCAACGGTTTTGTCAAGTTTCCCGTTAATCACTCCTTTTGCAAAATAGCCTTCCTGAAGCCAGAAACGATCAATAGTAGCCTGTTTGACGAACTCCGCCCTTTTCTTCCATCGCCTTGCCATTCCAGCTTCCCCGTTTTCTTCAGCCAGGTTGGAAGCCCCCATGAGTCCGGCATAGATTGAAGCATTTGTATATGTGAATATTCCGTAATAAGTCTCCCAGAGGTCCATACAGCTTTCGTGAATTCCTGTCTTGGTCCGCTTCATCAGGTATTCGGCACCTCTGAGTATAGAAACCCAGACCTCTTCGAGAAACTCAGCTTTTTTCAGGCCTTCGAGAATCCTATAATAAACATCCATAGCGTAGAGCGTAGCTCCGGTTTCATCTATCTGAGTCGAGTAATCAAAATTGCCCCAGGAGGGAGCTATATCTCCATTGAGCCAGTAGCGTTGAAACCAGGAGCCATCAGGGAGCTGAGTCCGAATACACCATTTAAAAAACGATTCACAATATTCTGGATAGCCGGAATGCTTTAGCGCGAGCACGACTTCTGAAGTATCTCGGTTCCAGCAGAAACCGTATCCTCCACATTTCTCAAAATTGGAGTCAAATTCCGGAGCAGCTACAAAGGACCCATATTCGCAATCATTAAGGAGGTAAAGCACAAGCAGAGCTCGGTTGTAGGCGGTAAACAGCTCCTGGCGCAGGTTATCGTGCCCTTCGAACCCTGGCATTTTGAGCACCTGTTTTCTAGAAAGCCACATAACCCAGTGTTCCCGCGTCTTTTCGAAAATGTATTCCAGAGGCAGTTTTGAGATCTCCTGTATTCTCTTATACAGGAGGCGTCTGGAAGAAGCAGCTCCTATAAGGATAACAAACTCGTTTGTTCCTCCAGCCTCAAGTTCAAGGTCCCAGCCAGCCGCATTATTAATGTTTCCTATATCTTCTTTATTCCCCTGGAGTTTTCCGTCTTCCATATCATATTTAGAATTCGTCCACCATATGGTGTCCATTGCCTTGCCTATTTGCCATTCAGTAAAGTCTGGGATGGAGTATATCCCTATATGATAATTTTGCCAGTATTGTACAAGCAGGCGCGTATCGCTATCACAAAAGCCGGAGTTTTTCTTGGAGGTTTCTCCTACATTGAAATTTGAATAATAGAAAAATTTTCCTACGATCTTTTTCTGGGACTGGACCTTAAACCTGCGGATAAGAACAGGCACTTCGGGATGTACGAGATCGAGAATGGAGATTCGGATTCCCGAATCATGATAAAGTTTTGTAGACACAATATTGGTATCTTCTATATAATTCTGGATGCTGTGCCATTCATTGTCGTTGGTCCAGAGAAGCCTTTCTCCTGTATGGATACAGGCTACGGATTCTTCGACATGCTGAGCGTGGTCTCGGCGGGGATAAAAAAAACCTAAGATTTCTCCCTTTCTTCCCATTGTTACAAGTAGCTTGTCATTTCCAAGAATGACATTGGGCTGCCTTATCACCGCGTCTCCCCTCTCATCTGGTATTCCTGGCTTGTACCGCCGGAAGGCGCCGGTGAGATTATGTGTTCGCAGACTTTCTTGCCTGTAGCTTTACAGCTTACCTCCCTAACACTTATGTTTTTTCCAAAATACTCAGTTAGATAACCTGCAATATAGCCGCTCATAAAGGCACATACTGGCTGGTCCGCCCCTCCATAAACATCAGCTATAAATGAGTCTTTCACAATGACGTTCCCTTCATAAGTCTCAGGATTACACTCGATTTCCAGGATTCCCCAACCTACACCCTTGTAAAGCTCTGCAAGCACGCTTGCAAAGTTACTGTCATTAAGGTTCAGAATACTCTTGAAATATTTTGCTGCATGAATTCCACCTTTAAGTCCTGACATCGTGAGAAGTCCTTCTGAGTGCGGTGCATTCTGGTTAAAAGTTTTAATAATGTCGACAATTGTGAGTGCCCTTGCCGCAACTCCCCTGACTCCTATGACATTTAGAGGGAAATCCATGGAATAAACCATTCCGTATTTTGAAATCCCGTACTCTACCTCGCTTACAACCTCAAGTTCCTTTATTTTACTGGCAAATTCATCTGGATTAATATCCTTATTAAGTTCAGTAAATACTGAATATTCTCCTGTTTTTTGTGTAATATTATCCAGATGACCAAACATGATAAATGCGTTCTTTTTCTCGAGAAAATCGATTATTGAGGATAAAGATCCTGGTTCTTTCGAATATATTATTTTAAACCATACAATCTGCGAGCTTTCATTGAAGCCCGCAAACATGAATAAGTCCTTTACCATGCATCTCGACTCCCATGAATTAGTATGTGCACATCTAATTAAGTTATTGTGCTAAGTTTTCTGAATACCTTCGCTTTGAAATCCATTAGTACAGCCATGAAATTAACCGCTGCATCGAAAGGTGTAGAGTGAATGCTGAAATATGAATGTACATCCCCGTCTCCGAGCCATTTGGTACACATATAATAGTAATGGTCCGAAGTCAGCAGGTGCTTCCATATACGCAGGATTTCTGGATCGTCTGTCTTTCTTACAAAGGGCTCGAGCAGCTTTATCTCCTCAAAACAACGCCTTTGCATGTCGTTCCCAAGCCATGCGCTGGTATCACGTTCCATATCAGCCCAGGAAATCGTGGAGAAATCCCCTACATCAATTTCGGCTACAGGTGAGTATTTTTCGATAAGCTCAAGAGGGGTACTGAAATTTAGGTGGGTCTTAAGTACTTCATCGGGAAGTTTTTCCAGAAAGGCAAATATTCCGGTTTCTTCCCATTGGTGTTCCCCGAAGGTCTCATAGTCCATGAAGATGTTAATGCAATCCTCATTAATTCCTGAAGCCCATGAAGCCCATTTTTCCGCAGTCAGGGGATATCCTTCCCACCATCTTGCCGAAAATCGGTATCCTATATCATCACTTAACTTGTAATTTCTAAAGATGACTGGAAGTCCCGAGCCTTTTGCCCTGTAAAGCACGTTGGGAGATCTCCCATCAAGCATATGATCAGCGCCTTCGGTAAGGATTGCCCTGTACCCGAGATCGGAAACAAGTTTTGCTATTGTATTGTTATAAAGCAGTTCAGTATTCCGGAACACCTGAGGTTTAACTCCAAGAAAGTCAAACATAAGTTCTCTGTGTTCTTTTATCTCCTCGACAAATTCGGCTTTGTCTTCAAAAAGGCTTGAGAGGGAATGATAAAAGGTTTCGTCCAGAAATTCCACGGCTCCGGTTTCTGCCATCTGTCTGAAGCCTTCAAGCACGTCTTTTCCCCAGAGTTCACATTGTTCGAGCAGGGTTCCGGTAACAGAAAGCGAAAACCTGAATTCCCCCTTATGTTCGTCAAGAGAGTTCAGAAGGGTCCTGGTTGCAGGAATATAGCATTTCCGGGCTACTTTTTCAAAGATCTCCCTGTTGGTTCTCTCATCAAAATAACGGAAGAAACCTGATCGGTCATCAGGCCAAAATCTGCGCAGCCTGAAGGGTTGATGCACCTGAAAATATATACAGAGCGAGGTCATGCTCCTCCCTCCAGGACAGCTCTCCTGAAATCGGAAAGAATTGAAAAATAGTTTACAGCCCTTTCATACCCTTCCCTGATATTTCCAGGATTCATGGAAAAAAAGATTTCACTCTGCTGAAGGTAACCATATACCTGTTTAAGTTTCCAATAATCTTTGTTTTCCTTAAGCCCTGAGAGTTCTTCTCCAACTCTTACCAGTTCTCGCAGGTAAAGCTGTTGAGCATGGTTTCCTATTGCGTTATGCATGCCGTAGCGAATCGTCTGTTCGGTTCGCAGGGTAGGAAGCTTCAAAGGCGCAAATCTTTTCACAGCTTCAGATGGGGTGAGCATCTCAATACCCCTGGCTTTGAGGGCTTCTGGGAAACTTCGGATAAAATTGGTTATCATACTTTTATTTCTATAATGGAGGCAGAGATTTGCATAATTAAAATAAAGGGTCAGGACGTCCCCTTCCATACTGGCAATCCAGTCCGCAAACTTCTCCGGAATAAGAGGATAGCCTTGCCAATCTTTTTTTGAGAATCGTAACTCAAGATCCTCGCTAAGGTTTATATGCCTTAACAGAGTTGGGAGATGGTTTTCAAAGACATATACAGGGTCGTATCCAATCATAAGGTTCCTGGATCCTTCGGCGATAAGACACTTAAAACCCAGGTCAATTAGAGTCTTCCCTACTCTTTCGGTATACAGAAGCTCCGTGTTTACGAAAGTTTCGGGGGTGGCCCCAAATAATTCCCGAAGCGTTTCCCTGTACATGATCACTTCCTCTTTAAACTCGGAGAGATCGGGGTACAGTGAACTCAGGGAATGATAACTGCAGCTCCCTGTAAATTCCACGCACCCAGTTTCCCGAAGTTCGCGAAATGATTCGAGAAGTTCAGGGTCCCATCTACATTGTTCAAGAAACGGTCCGGATAAATCAAAGGAATATTTTCCTCCCATTTCCAGGGATTCCAGGACCAGATCGTTAAGGCGTAGAAACTGCCGGCTTGTTTTTAAAAACTTTGAAAAAATGTTGTTCCGGTCAAAAAACCGGTCCATTTCAGGCACCCCGAAAAATCCCTCCACAGGCCAGTACCATTTTGGACTGTAAGGCAGGTGCACTCCCATACAGATGCATACAGTTTTCATAACAAAATAATCTAGTACGGAAACCTACTAAAAACTATTGTTTTGGGTTAATGAGAAAATATTTTCTATGTCAAATCTGAGCTTGCAAGGATTTAGAAGCACCAGTTTAGATAAAAAATAGCTTAAAAGTTAAGATGGGATCTCATACCATCTTATTGAAAGCAAATATTCTTTTACTCCCAATACAAGACCTGCGCGGAAAAGCCGCAACCGTTGCGCCGGTTGAACACGCCGTCGTCATGGTTTTAGAT
>DADO01000149.1 GCA_002509325.1 Methanosarcina sp. UBA402
AGGACTTTACAATACTGAAATTTTTATAACACATTATCATAAATGATATCAGCAATCGATGAAATGAAGGCTTTCTCGTGAACTATTAAGGAAAAAATGTAAATGAATGAGAATTCTCATTCGGAACTACAACAAATCGGAACTACTGATATTATAGATAAATTATTATATTAAGAGATATATTCAAAGTTTAATTAGAAGATTTTGAGGAGTTAAAAGTCAGGTGCCTTAAAATCAAAAACGGTTTTTGAGACCCAACCCCAACAAAAAAGAAACCACTTTATCCGGAATTCCCTATATATAAAAAAGAAGTGAAATATATGTTCTGGAGTAAGGAGTATATTGTAGAAAGGCTGAGCAAAATCCCTAGAACCCTGGAAGACATCTCAATAGAAGTTTTTGATGGTGTCCCCCCAACAAACGATTTTTTGCAAAAGGCCGGCTTTTCGAGAGAGAACTGCACAGATGCATCCTGCGTCTGCATAGACTCGCCCACAAATGTGGAACAGGCAAGTACAGAAAAGGGATTCCTGTATCCTTATGTAGACGGTTCCGTTTTGAATGAATTTGCGATTCAATCAGCTCAATATCAGTTTATGCTGCCTTACAAAGTTCTCGACAATAATATAAGTAAAGAATACAGGATATTCCAGCCCGAGGAACTGAAAACAAAGTTTCCTGCAGCTTATAAACAGCTAATGGAAATTAGACAGCAGTCAGAGAATGAAAAACATGAACTCGTTTCTGCCGATTACCGCTTTGAAAATGAAAGCTTCCTGCGGTATATAAACACACCTAAAATCATCGTTACCAGCAACTTCCGCCTGCATGCTTCATACGATCCAACCGGAAAGCATGTTTTTGCAAACGGAGTAGGAGTCGTTCTCGGAGATCCCACCCTCTATCACTATATTACTGCCGTACTTAACTCTTCGATAGCAATGGCGTTTCCTGAGATCTGGAGCCGCGAAGGAGTGCAGCATACCAGCAACCTGAGCTCACAAATGCTGAAAAGATTCCCAGTCAAATTCCCTAAAAAAGAGATCACCGAAACCATTATAAGCACAATCGCCCGCTATCTGATATACCTCAACAGCCAAAAACAGATGGCAAAAGCCTACGCCATACCCGGGTACCAGAAGCTTATTGATTTCTATAAAAGAATCTCAGATCTTCTGATTCTGGACACTTATATTACAAATGACCTTGATCCGATGCTTCTTGAAATTCTCTCAGAAAATATCACTGCATCTGATGGGGGATTTGAGTATAGCGACGACATAAATCTCCTGATTGGATTGCAGGAAATAAAGAAGAACATCCTGAGTTCTCAGGACTTTGGAAAGTGCAGGTTCAGTAGTGAGTTTACGAATATTCTGGCAACTCTGAAAAACAGCACTGTCTGGTAAGAGAAAAACTTTCGGCCAGTTCCTGTATTTTTTATTTTAATCGCGAAGGAATGTGGATATTTTTCTACTACATTCAATTATTTTATATATTGATCTTTTTTCTCTTTTTACTAATCCCTTTTTTCCTTTTTTATTCTTTCTTTTCCTTATTCCCTTTTTTCTATCCCCTTAGATTTACCATTTTTCTGTACAGTTGACCAGTGTTCAGCACAAAGATCAGAAAGCTGGCGCAAAGCTGATCTGGATTTTTCAATTGTCTGATTTCTTAGCCTGAATTCTTATAATGTGCAGGATTGAGAAATTTATAAGTCTGGAGAATACAAAATTTAAACTAACACATAGTACCATAATAAACTATCTGACTAAGGTAGGAGGTAGCTATCACGCCAAGAATAGTTCATTTTGAGATATATGCAGGGGATATTGCAAGGGCTAAAAAGTTCTATGAAGCTGTATTTGGCTGGAAAATAGAGAGATGGGAAGGTTCTATGGATTACTGGAACATAACGACCGATAAGCAAGCTGAGCTGGGAATCGACGGAGGCTTGATGAGGAGGCAAGGAGGAGAACCCGGAGCGGACACCCCGATAAGCACTTATATTTGCACAATAGACGTCCCGAACATCGATGAATATCTGAATAAGATACAGAAGCATGGCGGCAAAATAACCATGGAAAAAAGCCCCATACTCGGCGTTGGCTGGTATGCATATTGCCTCGACACCGAAAAAAACATATTCGGGATAATGCAGCCTGACAAAAACGCCAAATAACTTCATGTCTATTTTTCTTACTCACTCCGGTCAGATCCAGACTTTCCTGCCATTCAAAAACCATTTCTTTTTTACAATTTACGCCTTCGGATGTATACTGGCTTGCTAATACTCAGGAAAAGGAGCCTGCGCCTTATCTTCTCAGGATTACTTTCGAGATTTTCGTTTCCTATTTTCCAGAAGCGCCCATAATTTTTCACATTCACTGGCAGTCAACCCTATCTGCTTAACGAGATATTCCTCCATTTTTGGGTTCCTTTCTGTTTCTCTTATTAGCCGGCTTATTGTGTCCCTATGGTGCCCTGTTATACGCTCAATACTTCGTATTCCATTTTTTTCAAGAAAAAGCCGATATATTAGTCTTATTTCTTCTCCGGACAGGTGTTTCCGATAAACAGCAGTACCTATTGTATCCATGAAAAATTTCTTACAGTATTTACAATAATATCTCTGGTGTCCGGTCTTATATTTTCCCCTTTTTATGATAGCTTTCCCTTCCGCCCTGTGATAATACTCACATTCCGGATTTGGGCACACAGTCTCTTGTAGGTCTTCAACTGTCATAATTTACTTTATAAGTAGTAACTCTATTAATATATTTCTTTTGCTCGGTTAGTATCATATCTTCTTTTATCCACATGTAGGTGCTATAAATCCAGTATGACCTTTATTCAAAGGTCTCAAATCATATTTGAGCTTCGGGCTGGTCTGGGGTTTTAAATATCTTGTATTATATTTTGGGCAACTAGGCAAATTTCAGGAAGCTGAGACTTAAACAGCTAAGAAAGGAAGGAGAAGGAGCATACTACACCGGCTTGAAACCTGCAGGACTTGATCTGGGACCTGTAATCCCTGCTGCCGATGAGCGGAGAATGGAACCCGCGAAGAGTTCAGTAAAGTAATGGAAATGAAGAATTTCAGTGCAGATAACGTCAGTGCCGGCATAGAATATATTGAAGCCTATGCCCCATTCACAATGTAGAAAGAGTCTACGAAGCCGCTACCGCTCCTGTAGAGGGTCACTATATAGAAACACACAGCGGGGTGAAAACGAAAAGCAACCCATTATTGCTGAAGAAGAAATGGCTTCTGTTAAATAAGCCGGTAGAAGAATAGAACCAGTACACCAATCCATAAATCTTCAATTAACCTGGGATAAACACAGATGGACACAAACGAATACCGGTGAACACTGGTTACAAAGAAAAGCGCGGATAGTTTTCAATTTATCATTATCCGTGCTTATCCGTGTCCATCTGTGGCTCTTTTATGGGAAATCTATTGACAGCTGTCCATTTCAAAGTCCAGTTTTGTTTTCATAATTAAGCATACTTTATTGTTTTCATAATTAAGCATACTTTATTGTTTTCATAATCACAGTAGTTCCGATTTGTTGTAG
>DADO01000042.1:0-8320 GCA_002509325.1 Methanosarcina sp. UBA402
GGACTTTTCGGATAGGCTCTAACAAATATGGGAAAACAACGAAATAACTCAACAAAATTAATATTAAAGTTCCCAAAAGAATGGATATTTTTCGATAGTTTTTAATATTTATACCTCCATAAAAACGTAAAATATGATTTTTGTAACAAAAAGCATATAATCACATCAAAATTTTAAATCTTGTTTTTGATGTTCATTTTTATCCATGAACTCACTCTTGTAACTAATTTGTATTCAAATTACTTAGAGAGTGGCTTTTATAGCATTTATTAATCAATATACTGGAATTAATCCGGGATTATCCCCGGTAATACACTCTCCACCTTTAGAAGTTATTATGAAAGTATTTTCAATTCCTACCATTCCAATGCTTTCAATTCCTTTTTTAGGTTCAAGCGCAATTACCATTCCTTCTTCAAGAGGTTCATCAAAGCCTTTTGCAATTACAGGACTTTCATCGATAAGCAGTCCGACTCCATGCCCGAGGAATTTTACTTTACGGCTGCCAAAACCCATGAAGTTTTGCAGGAATTCCGAATCTAGACTGTTCATTATGGTAGTGTAGATTTCCGAGGGAATAGCGCCGGGTTTTAACATTGAAGCCGCTTCGTTCTGTATGGCTACGCATTTATTATGGGCATCTATGGCAAACTTTGGAAGGGGAGAGCCAAACATGTATGTTGTTGTCTTATCCGTATTGTAGCCTTCAACCTCGCATCCGACATCAATGAATACCAGGTCTCCTTTCCTCAGCTTTCTGTTACGGCTTCCGATCAGGGGAGCCGCAGGGCTCATCCCGTAATTTCCTCCGGGCCCGTTAAAGTAACAGGGATAAATCGAGCTTTCACCAAAACAAATATTTCCCAGGAACATCTCGGTATCGAACATGCCAAAACGACATACGCCGTCGTGACCTTCTTTGACCATAACTGAAAACAATTCGGTTGCCAGGTCTGTTTCACTCATTCCTTCCTGCAACATTCCAGGTACAAGCTCTTCCAGCACATGCTGATGAATCTTACCAGCTTCTTTTGTCAGCGAGAGCTCGTATTCGCTTTTTACTGCTCTGACCGTGGAAATTTGAGAGTCAACAGGTTTAACATTCTTAAACGGGAAGTGTTTTTGAAACCTCTGGTATAAAGCCAGAGGGACAATCTCGGTTTCCAAATATACCGTATCCGGAAGTCCGCTTATGCTCTTTGCAGCATCACGGAAACTCTTCATAGGTTCTATATTGGAAAACAAGGATTCGTCGAGAGCTCTTTCATAGCTGCGGCGTATCCAGAAGGTTGCTTCGCCGTGCCTGGGTATAATTAATATTCCATCCTGCATTGTACCCGTAAAATAGTAAAGGTTTATTTTGCTGAAAATAACGGCTATTTCCCATTCAGAGTTTGAGATATCCATTTTTTTTCTAAAATTTCGCATGCGGTTTTCCAGTTCGGTTAAAGGTACTTTCTTAATCATACAGATCTCCCTTTACTAAGTTTATCTGTTATCAATTATAGAAGCGTAACCCGCAGTATTGAACATAGTAAGAACATATAAGTAAGAACTTATGAGCAAATGTACATAATAAATATGCATAATAACTTTTATTTTTCACAACAATCTTTTAAAAAGTTAAAAAGTAACTCTCGTAGTAATGGAACTCTCGTAGTAATGGAACTCTCGTAGTAATGGAACTCTCGTAGTAATGGAACTCTCGTAGTAATGGAACTTTTGGAGTAATGGAATTTCAGTTCATTTCCCAAAACAGAAAACAATAATTAGAAAGGAAACTAATTAAAAGGAAACAAAGAGTAAAAACAAAATGGCTTTTTAAAAAGGGGCTATCATGTTAGGAAAATATGAAGATCTTATTGAAAAGGCTTCAGGTATGGGGCTCAAGGCTTATTTTGTGGCTGCAGGAGATATTCCGGTTGAGAACAGGATTGCTCTGAAGTGCGCCTATGGCTGCAGAGGCTACGGAAAAAGATTAAGCTGCCCTCCTAATGTTATGTCAGTTGAGGATTTTAGAAAAATCATAGCTGAATACAGCAGTGCACTTTTACTTGTCGATGAGCGCGATACCTCACAGGTGCCGGATATCCTGAAAGTCTGGGGAGAAATTCGGAAGGACTCTTTCCATAAAATGTTAGAGCTTGAGCATGAAGCCTTCAGGGAAGGTTTCACTTTTGCGCATCTCCTGAGGCCCGGCTCCTGTAATGAGTGCGACATCTGCAACCTTGAAAAATGTGTAAATCCGGAGCTTAGGCGTTTTGCACCTGAGGCTGTAGGAATAAACCTCCAGAAGGCGATGGAAAACGCAGGACTTACGCTTGAGTTCTGCAACCCTGAGAAAACTGCATGTGTTGGGATTTTGCTGCTTGAGTAAAAACTCTAAAAATATCAAATTAATGAAAGTAATTATACGGATTTAAAGTCGATATACATAATACAATAATTAAATTAGTAATCCCGATGTAGTTAGATTAGTAATTCTGATATTATTAACGAATACAGAAGTTATATTAACTCTCGGACATATTTTATGGAAGATATAGCAAATTGGAGGTTTTGTACAAATTGAATTCTGAAAAGCTAAAAATAGCTATTCTGGGAGGAACCGGAAACATAGGGGAGGGGATGGTGCTCAGGCTGGCCCTCCAAAACCTTATGGCTGAAGGTGTAAAGAACGACGTAATTATAGGTTCCAGATCCAGGGAAGCCGCAGAGGATGCCGCAAAACGAGCCTTATCCGAGCTTGAAAACTGTGGGTTTGATACATCCAGAATAAGCATAACAGGAAGCAGTAACCTTGAAGCTGCACAGGCAGCCGAAATAGTAATTCTCACAATTCGCTTTGACCATGTTTTGCCTCTGCTGAATGAGATTAATGAGGCTCTTGAAAACAAAATTCTTATCACTCCTGTAGTCCCAATGGCAAAAGACGGAGATCTTTTTGTATATAAACCTCCGACAGAAGGTTCAGCAGCTCTTGCAATTCAGAAAAATGTCCCTCCTTCCACAAAAGTTGTTGCAGCCTTCCACAATATCCCGGCAGGAAAACTGAAAGATATTGTCAAGTGTAAGGCTGTACATGATGCATTGGTGTGCAGTGATGATGCAGAAGCAAAGAAACTGGTTATGAAGCTTACCGAACATATGGGATGTCTGAAACCCCTTGATGGAGGCCCTCTTAAACAGGCAAGCACTATGGAATCACTAACCCCGCTGCTGGTTAACCTTGCAAAACTCAACAGACTTAAAGATCTCGGAATAAACTTTTCCTGATAATACCAGTGGGAAATAACGGGATACCAGTGGGAAATAACAGAATATCAGTGAAAATAAAAGTACATTACGCAGGAAAAAGACCCGCAAAAGAAAGACTTAAATCTGAGAAATGGATATCCTTCGGAAAACTTATTTTTATATAATGGAAAAGATAATATATTGATAAAGCACAGGTTCTACAGGATTTAAGAAACAAGAACCTCTGCCTGAAGATTTAAAAATAAATTAAAAGCCTCTAAAGTTATGGCTGGCCAGTGAAAAATTCGGGCAATTACGAGATTAAGATCTTGATCCAAATTTTTCATTGCCGTTACTCAATCCCAACAGATTTAGTGTATGTTAAATATCATGAGAGTCATAACCAGCATTAGGGAAATCTGTAAGAAAAGAACGGATCAGTGAAGAATTTGGGAAAAAGCTTACCATTAGAGGTTTGTCAGGAAAACCCATGTATTTCGTGAAACTCCAGAAATCACTTTCAGTTGCAGAATTTCTCTTGAATTCATTATTTTTACTTACTTTTCTTTTCTAAAAAGGACGAACCGACTAAATCAGACAGTGAACCTGTATGAGTGAAGAACTGCTAAAAGTGTTAAAGGCTGCAGGGCTTGATGTACTTTCCTGCATGCAATGTGGCACATGCACAGGAAGTTGTCCTTCGGGACGGCATACCGGACTTAATACGCGAAGAATTCTTCGGGATGCGCGCAAGAATAGGGCAGCAGTCCTTTCTGATGATGCTCTCTGGCTCTGCACCACCTGTTATACCTGTCAGGAGCGCTGCCCACGTGATATACCAATTACCGATGCCCTCCTTGAGCTCAGGAGGCTTGCGATAAAAGAAGGTTTCATGCTTCCCGAACACAGAAAAATCTCACAAATGATCTTGGAGTGCGGGCATGCAGTCCCTCTGGATGAAGAAACAAAACAAAAAAGGGAAGAACTCGGGCTCGACCCTATACCTGAGACCGTCCAGAAGTATCCTGAAGCCCTTCAAGAGGTAAGGAATCTTCTCAAAGCATGCAAATTTAACGAGTTGGTGGCTGAAAAATAAGGAGGCAGAATATGGAAAAACTATCATTATTTCTTGGATGCATAGTACCTAACCGTTATCCCGGAATTGAAAACGCAACTAAACTCTGCCTGCAGAAGCTTAATATAGACGCATCCGACCTGCCAGGAGCTTCCTGCTGTCCTGCTCCCGGAGTCTTCAAGTCCTTTGATAAAGCAGCCTGGCTTGCTCTTGCCAGCAGGAACATAGTTCTTTCGGAAAGGCTGGAAAGGGACATCCTCACAATCTGCAATGGCTGCTATGGTTCCCTGGCAGATGCTAATTTAGAACTGAAAAACGACCCTGAATTAAGGGCGTGCACGAACACGTGCCTTAAAGAAATCGGCATGGAATTCAGAGGTACTGCCGAGGTAAGGCATATAGTCGAATTTTTATATAAAGAACTTGGACCTGAGAAAGTCAGGGGGTATATTACAATCCCTCTTGACCTTAAAGTGGCACTGCACTACGGATGTCATCTTATCAAGCCTTCAAGAGATCGGAAACTTGGAGAAACGGAGGCTCCGGTTTTTTTTGACAAACTTGTTGAAACGACAGGTGCAAAAAGTATAGACTATACCGACAAGATGATGTGCTGCGGAGCAGGAGGAGGAGTTCGATCAGGGCATGCTCCTGAATCCCTTGAGATGCTCGAACACAAACTCGCCTGTATTAGGCAAGCAGGAGTAGACTGTATTGTCAATGCATGCCCTTTTTGCCACTTACAATTTGACAGGGGACAGCTCTCAGTCAATGAGAGATTCGAAACAGATTACTCAATCCCGGTCCTTCACTATTCTCAGCTACTTGGTCTTGCTCTCGGCTTTTCTCCATATGAACTGGGGATAGAACAGAATGCAGTCCAGAATATTGAGTTTCTTGCAAAAATCTATGAAATTAGTGCAGGCTTAAGGTGAAATTTAGGTAAAAAGACTCAAGTAAAAATAGACAAAAAGTCTCAGGTAAAAACAGGTAAAAGTTTCAAGGAAAAATAGGTAAAGAGGGTATTTTTCATAGACCCAAAATTAAAGATACTACCTTTCTTCCTGCAGATACCACAGACACTTTTGTCTCCATTTGCAGGCCCCGCAAACATCTTCAACATCGGATGCATTAGCTAATTGTGAATTGATTAGCTTGAAGGCTTTATCTGCCTCCATAATAGTTCCCTCTTCTATCTTTAGCTTCTTCATAACAACAAGATCCATGTTCCTGATATCGCGAGAAGCAATTGATACCTGCGCAGTGCATTCCCTTTTGCCTGGGCAGGAATCACAGATTACATCACATTCAGATACCAGCTCCAGAGATCTTGAAGGAAAAGCCTTTATATCTTCAATTACAGCCCGCAAATTAACCACAAAAGCCGGGCTGTATCCATAGCCCTGAAACCCCTGGATACAGCACAGGTGATGAGCTCTGATTTTAAGGCATTTGGATCCGGTTTCAGAATCAGGTCTAGGTATGTTCGATTTTTTGAGCATTTATTTCTCCAGGACTTGAACTAACATAATAAAAGAATTTATTCATAAGATTTATTCAATAATATCGATTTCTGGGTCAACTAATTGTGGTAATTCCTCAATAGGCAGGGTTATCGAAGGAGCATCAGAATGTTTTACAAAGAGGATATCATACCCTGTTTTAAGTCCCAGCATGATATTGAGATCAGTAAGGTCATCGTTCAGGAGCAAAGCCTGGCCTATCGGATTGCAGATCGCTTCAAACTCTAAGCCTTCGGATTTTTTAATTCCGAGGCTGGCTTTTTCAAAGCTGCAAACTTTACAGCAAACCGAAAACATCTCAAAATATCTTGAAAGAATGTCATAAACCAGCCTGGCTTCTCGCTCATATTCAATACAGAAGGCAATTCCTATTTTTTTGTATCCAAGTCTTTTTGCATAAATAGCTATCTCTTCTAATTTTGTCCTCTTTACATGATCAGACTCAAGCCAGGCAGAAATCTGGATTGATTTCAGATCATCGCCTATATACTCAAGCCCAGATTTAATCACAGAACAGTTTTTGCCACTCGTGCATTCCTTAATCCTGCATAACGCGCACTGCACACTTTTTTTCTCCCGGATTTTAACATGAATAGGGTGTACATGAATAGGGTGTTATACTCACAAATAAGCTGTGAAAGTATAAAATATTTCCACGAGGGGTTATCAAATAAATTGAAATAGCTCAGGCAAAAAAAGAATAAACATTAAAAGAATTCCGAACAGGATACCCTAAAGCACTAATTTCTGCTTAATTATGATGTCCATGTTCTGCGCAGGCATTTTATGTTGTTGCCACTTTGAGGAACCCTGCCTCCCAGGCAGCTAATGTCTCTCTGACTGTACCTGTTGCGCCTACAAAACCCCGAACTCCATAAGACTCAAACATACTAAGCGCCTTATGCCCTATTCCTCCACAGATCATAATATCTATATCATTTTTGTGAAGATATTCTGGAGGCAGCTTCACGCCCCCCATGTGATTGTTCTCGTTTGCAATCACATGAACCTTTCCTGTGCTGGTGTCCATTATTATATAAGTTGGGGCTTTTCCAAAATGCTGCTCAACGATTCCTTCCATGCCGTTGTCGTTTCCTGTAGGTATGCATACTTTCATGAGAATTCCCTCACTCTCTTTGACAGATAACTGCTTTAATTTGACTCATTTGTACATAATTATATATAACTTTCTGTGAAAAAAGAGATATTATTATATATTTATTCTACAATGTACATAAGTAACTCATGAAAAAGTGCAGAGGAAGACCAAAGTGCCCGAGGCGCGTTAAGCAAACTCCTGATATCACATATTTCAAGCCCAGAGGAGTTCCCCTGTCGGAACTTGAGGTTGTGTCTATCACTGTAGAAGAGCTTGAAGCCCTGAGGCTTGTAGACGTTGAAGACCTCAGGCAGGAAGACGCAGCTATCAGGGTAGGAGTATCAAGGAGAGCTTTCTGGGAAGATCTGAAAGCTGCAAGAATGAAAACAGCTCTTGCTCTTACCACAGGAAAAGCGATAGAGATAAAGGGCGGTAATTATATCAGCGCTGAGGCTAGTGAAACTAGTGAAAGTACTGACCCGTAAAAAAATCTGAAAACAGGTAAAATGCGGAGATTCATACAGGCGGTAAAAATGACAGATAAAGTTCAACCACTTGAGAGCTTGTCGAAAAAGCCAGAGGAACCAAAAATAATAGTCAATCTCAGGCGTATCAAACGCAAGATCATGATAATGAGCGGGAAAGGAGGAGTAGGAAAAAGCACAGTTTCAGCAAATCTTGCTGCCGGGCTGGCCCTGCGTGGATACAGAGTTGGGCTTCTAGATTGCGATATTCACGGCCCGACCATTCCTACAATTTTCGGGTTAGAATCTCAAAGGCCCGATGTAAATGAAGAGGGTATTCTTCCAATTCAGGTACTTCCGAACCTTTCGGTGATGTCTGTCGGTTTTTTGCTCGAAGATAAAGACTCTCCTATAATCTGGAGAGGGCCTGCCAAGATGGGAGCAATCAAACAGTTCCTCGAAGAAGTTAACTGGGGAGCACTTGATTTTCTGATTATAGATTTGCCCCCTGGCACAGGAGACGAACCCCTGAGTGTAGCCCAGCTGATTCCAGACTGCGACGGCTCTGTGCTTGTTACAACTCCCCAGGACGTAGCTCTGATCAGCGTTCGAAAGTCAATCAAGTTCTCTGAAAAACTCAAAGTACCTATTATAGGGCTTGTAGATAATATGCATGGGCTCATCTGCCCCCACTGCGGCAAGCCAATAGAAGTATTCGGAACTGGAGGTGTGGAGAAAGCCTCAAAAGACTTCAATATTCCTGTCCTTGCCAGACTTCCTATTGAGCCCAAAGTCGCAGAAATGGAAGATAAAGGCACCGTTGTCCAGTACTTGCTTGAACACAGTACTGAATGGCAGAAAAACTTCGAAGCTGTTGTGACCGCAGTAGAAAAGATTCTTGAGGAGAAGTAAGGAAAAGTAT
>DADO01000042.1:8570-17546 GCA_002509325.1 Methanosarcina sp. UBA402
GAAAAGTATTTTGAGGAGAAGTAAAGCGGAATAAAAAGAGGGACAGGTTTAACACGAGGGAAGGATTTACACTTTTCCCTGGTTATCTAATTTTCCCAATCGGCTAGCCTCTTAATAGGCTAATTTCTTTTTAATCAGTTAACTAAGGTTATCGTAACCAGTTGTTTTGATATCTATTTTTCGGCTCTGTAGAAAACCTATCTATATCAGGTGAAAGGGGCTGAAAAGAGATTAGTATATCCAGATCAGACTATTCTGTTTAAATTCATGAAAATTCATTATTTTCGGAGGATTTCTACAGAGCCTATTTTCATTTATTTATCCATTTTTTCTTTCCAATATCTATCATATTATCTCTTACGTTTACTTTTATAATTCTATCATTTAAGACTCTTCTAATATATTTTTCTACATACCAGAAGTCTCTTAAACCGGGTAAGTGTTTCATTCCTTACGGTTAATTATTTGAGGTTTATCGATAATTCTACTCCAGAATTAGTATTTCATGAGTAGCAGAAAATAAAAATCGTTTAAATGAGAGAATTATTATCATCTAATATGTATTTATCACATTATATTCAAGATATCACAAAATAAAAGACTAATGTTGATAACATGAAAAAGTTAATTATAATATTGATCCTCCTCGCAGGTGTAGTCTTTACTGCTGGCTGTACTGACGAAAACCAGAAAAACACCACAAGTGCCCAAGCAATTGAGGAGGTAAATGGCACTGGCAACCCGACCGAGTCTGAGCAGAACTCAACCCCACTGGGAATCCAGGAAGAAAGCAGTGTTGTTGAAGTAACCAGCCTTGAACAAATAAACACAACCCTTGAGCAGGGCCCTGTTCTTGTGAAAATCGGGTCTGAAAGGTGCGGCTCATGTAAGGATATGGACCCCATGCTTCAAGAGCTTGCAACAGAATATGGAGGAAGAGCCACTATCGCGTCTATAGATATAATTCAGAGCCCTGATCTTGGAACTTATTTTGAAATAGGATACGTCCCTGACTCAACTGTGATCGTTAGTGTTACAGATGGAGAATATGTCTATATGAAGCCGGACGGAAATATTACCACAGATAGGTTTGAGGCAAGGATTCCCGGTCCCATGGGAAAAGATGTATTTGAAGATGTTCTGAATCTTGCCCTTATCCAGGCAGAGAAAGACAAATCCAAATGAAAAGAAGCCAGTTACCAGACTTACATAACCTGCTATACTTAAAGTCAAGGTTTCCGGCAACTGTAAGGTACAATAGAAACTGCACTGTACAAAAACAAGTTTAAAAATAACAGATCCGAACAACCATGTATTATGATGCTATTTCCCCTCTGGCTGCATTTAGCGCAGGAGTTCTCAGTGTCCTTTCTCCCTGTATCCTACCTCTTCTACCTGCGGTCCTTGCAACGTCCGCAGGAAAAAGAAGGTTAAGGCCGCTTGCTATAGTAATTGGAGTCTCAATATCCTTTACTATAATGGGAGTAATAACCTCTGCATTTGGAGCAGCCTTCCAGTCATATATAGAACAGCTTAAGATCCTGGCAGAGATCTTTATTCTTTTAATGGGCTTTGCAATACTTTTTGAAATAAGTCTCTTCAATATTTTTTCAAGATTTCCCCTGTTATCAGGAATGAATGGAGACGGACTTGTTTCCGGACTTTTGCTCGGGCTCTCTCTTGGAGTGCTCTGGATCCCATGTGTCGGTCCATTTCTTGCCACGATCCTGGCTATGGTAGCTGTGAAAGGAAGCACTGCTAATGGTGCACTCATGCTTTCAATTTATTCACTGGGATTTTCTGTGCCAATGCTCTTGCTCGCATATTCAGCCCATTTTTCCTCCTCAAAAATTCGGGTTATATCAAAATGGGATGCGGTTCTTAAAAAAGGAGCGGGAATCGTGCTCATCCTGGTTGGGTTCTGGATGATCTACCAGAATCATTATCAGTGGTTCATTTAAAAAAAGCCAAGATACAGAGAATTAGAAAGACCAGGGCATAGAGACCAGAACATATGTCCTATGCCCCAAAAAACACATAATTTTTTCCTTAGACTGTAGAAAAAAGGAAATAAGAAGGATTTGTCAGGATCCTGATGATCAGTCTAGTGAATAGAAAGACCTGCATGCAATAGGCTGTTTTCTTTATCCCCGGACCTTTCGAGAGAATCTCAAATTAGGATTTTGACTTAAAACCCTATTCATTTTTCCACAACTCTGATAGAGGGTCTCAAATTAGATCTGGATATTTTAGATCTAATTTGACAATTGTTTTTTGTGAGGTATCTCCCATATGTATTCTTGACTCCAATCAGTTCTATGCTATTCTATCTATCTATCAATCAATTAATCAATCAATCAATTAACCAATCAATCAATCAATCAATCAATCAATTAACCAATCAATCAATCAATTAACCAATCAATCAATCAATCAATTAACCAATCAATCAATTAATTAACCAATCAATCAATCAATTAACCAATCAATCAATCAATCAATTAATCAATCAATCAATCAATCAATCAATTAATCAATCAATTAATCAATCAATCAATCAATTAACCAATCAATCAATCCAACCTAAGAAAATAGATACGCCCGCAGATAGTGAAAAAAAGGTGAGCTTTTAAACTAAAATTCTAATTTGATGACCTCTATCTTTGTCCATAAATGCCTATTCATGGACAATTTAAGATTTTTCTCATGAGAATTGTCCTAAGAAATAACATTAAGAAATCTCCTTAAATTTCATTCCTTAAGGCATCTCTGAAGGAAATTAGCGGTGCCTGACTACACATTTTGAAAGCCCCACAATCTCCACTATATCACTGTTATCCGGGGAATGGATTATCATCTGCCCTTTCTTAAGATAGGGGATTCTCCGCTCGTATTCTTTAGGGACTTTAAGAGACGTGATAGCTGCATCGTTATTGAGGTTAAGGATCAGTTTTGTATTTACCTGTTTGAAAACGGTATCATCAATATCCTGAGGATCCTGGGTGATCAAAAAGAGACCTAATCCTTCTTTTCGGCCCTGGCGGGCTGCATCTGCAAAACGGGATATAATAAGGCGGGAGTGTTCCCCGCTTGCCTTTGAGAGGTAACGGTGGGCTTCATCCAGCGCCAGGATGATCGGAGTTTCTTTAATGGCTTTCTCTCCAGTTGTACTTAACTTATTGTCCACAATCAGGCTCATGATTGTGAGCACTATAAGATCGCGGATTCTTGGAGCACTTATGTATTCGGTAGGAAAAACCGAAACCTGGCCTGGCTTGAAGATCTTGTCCAGAAGCTCGGTAATTGAGGTAGCATCCCGATCAAAAACTTTCGAGAAGAAGGGATTCCTTACTCTCCTTACAATTCCGTCATATGAAGACTCATGCAACTTCCCGCTGTCAACATAGTAGGAACGAGTACCTTCATTGTCGATATGGTTGATGAAATTAAGATAAGTATGGGGCACGCTTGATTTGAAGAAATCTCCAAGAAGCACTTCAAGCCCTATATACTGGAGTTCAGACATTCCGGCTGCTGCAATAAGCCAGGAATTGTGTTCTACAAGCGAAAAGGGAATTGTAAATTCAATCTGCTCGGCTCTGGATTTATCCCCAGGATATCTTTGCCCGTCTATTTTCGCCACGAATGCTTTTGTAGAGAGAATCCGACCATAAGCCACATCTTCGGATTCAAACCGGAATTTATCGTCCTCGTTTAGGATTTCATTGTCCTCAAAAAGCTGGGAATACTCGTCCTGAGGGTCCATAATTACCAGGCAGGGGTTTTTCCGGGCTTTGTCAGGAGAACTCCGTAGCCTGTATCTGTTGTTTTCATTAAGGAACTGGCGGAGAATATTTTTTGAGAGAAAAGTTTTTCCTGTCCCTGTACTCCCGCAAATAAGCATGTGCCTGAAAATCAGGGGGTCGCCCATGGAATAGTCGTTTCTGAGATAGTATGCAACCGTTTCGGGCTCGGAATGAGTTTTTAAAAGTTCGCCTCCAACACTGAGGTGGCCGAGAAAGATTCCTTCTTCAGGAATATTAAGCCCTATCTGGACCTCAAGCCTATCAGTGACAGGCAGAATAGGAGTGTTAGGATGGGGAATCCGGTCTGCCATGCGCCGCGTGAGTGGCCCTCCGGGCTTCATGTACAGAATACAGAGTGGGTCAAGACAGGCAAGGAACTTGTAATCGTCTTCGTTTACAGGGTTTCTACGGAAACTGAGCATACGCCTTGAGTGAATTTCAGTTGCGTCATCTACCACAAACTCCTGCCTGTACTGGAGTTTTCCCACCCTGGCAAAGAGTTTTTCTCCGTTTTCATAAGGTACAACAACATATGTTCCCAGTCTTATTTCATCCCGCCGGGCTGATGTAATATAGCCGGTAATTACAGCTCCTGAGGGAGTTAATTCCAGGGGCTCTATGCCTGTGGTGACAATCCCGAATGCTTCTGAAACTGGAGAGGCTTTCAGGACGTTATCATCATATCCGGCAAAACCTTCAAAGGGAAAAGCTTCCTGTCCAGAAAGCCCTATAGCTTCGGATTCAAGAGAACGATATGAGAGATCTGGAAGCGACAGAGAAGCAGTTTTAGATGGAGAAGCCGAGTTAAAAATGATTTTGGAAGAGCCTGAAAGGATATCAGATTCAATACTGGATTCAATACTGGATTCAATACTGGATTCAATATCTGGTTCAATAGTAGATTCAATACCAGACTCGACTGGGATGGTATCCGATACATCATCTGGATAGTCTTTCTCCAGATCATCGGATAAGGAGGCGTGCAGTATTTTATCAGCATCATGTATGGACATAGAAGTAGGAGTAGCCAGATCAGAAGCACCTTCTAGGTCAAGGGCGTTCGCTATCTCGCCCATGTTCCCATCTTCAGGACTTAGCTTATCAGGACTTTCCTTTCTTAGTTCATCAGGACTTTCCTTTGAACCTGCATTTTCTTCCATTCCTGCTTCCATTTCTGAATTCACAGAAACTGGTTCCTTTTTCGGTTTGTAAGAGTTAAAAGTAAAAATGTCGACATCTTCATATTTCATTCATCTTACCCCACCGAGTGTCATTATAAGTGGTATCGGGATTCATATTTTCAAAAAATTTATCGATTTCTTGCCTCTCCACTTTCCTGATTTTTGCGAGATGGTCTGCCTTCGTTAGAGTAAGTGGAAAGCCGTGCAAAGAAAGATCAAAGAGCACTTTTTTGGTAATTTGCATGCGTAGAAAATCATCTTTAACAAGCCCATATGGGGCTTCGGCCTTGAAGACCACATCTTTAGAGGGCACATAAAGCATAAAAAAACAAAGAGCATAATCTTCAGGCGGAAAACTGTGCCTGAGTTCCTGCTGGAGCGAGTCTGCGGCTGCAAGGGGAGACGTTCCGTTGAGCAACTTTTCATAAAACCTTTTGGGCTGCAAAAACCAGTTCGTGTAAGTGATGTAAGCATTTCTGGAACTGTTATTTTTGCCGTTCTTCCCATTATAGTTCTTCCCATTATAATTAGAATTCCTTCCCCCGCGCCCTGATGCACTTTCAACTTTCTCAAGGGAGAGAAGGTTCTTGAAAAACTGGGAATCAAGCATCCAGGGCAGGTCGAAAGCTCCCCCTTTTTTCCGGATACTGTCCATAATCTGCTTGTCGATAGGATTTTTTACAAAACCGACCACAGGCTTCCGATTTTCCAGGAAATAATCCATAATATCGATATAATTCTGGAGGATTTTTCGGGCATCGTTGTTCAGCCGGACTCTTACTTCCTCGTCATCCAGTACCATCCAGTACATTAGCTGTTTGGGATAAATCGGCCCGTCCATTATGAAAAAACTCTCAGGCTCTATCCTGTCTTTCATGAAAAGGATGTGTTCGGATTCTGCCAGGTACATGGCAAAACTGTGTACCATGTCAGAAGCCTTTTTTTTTAACTCATCAGGCGCGATTGTAATAAGTTTTGCTCTTCCAAACCCTTCATCGAAGGTTTCCCAGCCTGAGGTAGCCTGAATGGTTGCCCTCTGGGAAGAAGAAAATGCTGCGCATACGATCGTTCTAAATCTTTGAATATCAAGGTCAGTAGGTGTTCCAGCCAGTCCGCAGTGACAGAAATCCACAAAAAGCCCGCTGTCATAAGTCCTTGGGTTAGTACTCCCGCTGTCACAAGCATAAGTAACCGGATACGGGTCCTCACCCTGCGCCATCAGCTCAGTCCTTACAACCCCTCGAAAGAGCTTGCCTATGGCTTTAAGAATGACCTTCCCATCGAGCTTTAACTCCTCAAGCAGAGAGTAGATATCCGCAGCCGTTTTTACCTCCTCAATCTCAAACGAGCGGTCAATCTTTTTTGCAAGCTCCGAGATCTTATGCATATGCACGGGCTCAAGGGTCATAAAGAAATGATACTTTGAGGAGTTTATATATTTGTTGAGTGAGAGGAAAGAAAAGCAATTGTTTTCCTGAAAAACAGGTGCTGGAAATCTTCATATGGGAGATTATGATGAAACACTTCCACTTTATCAAAGATCACTTGACATTCGTGAAAAAGTGCTAGAGCTTCAACACCAGATACTACAACAACGCGAAACAATCTCCGAACTCTATTATCAGTCGAAAGATTGTGAAAAGGCACTCCCACTTTATCGAAGATGATTAAAAAGTAGGGGGTGAAAACATCCCATTACTAACAAAAAGTATTAAGTTTATTCCCTTATGTGCCTGACAATATGACCGGTTTCAGGAATGATGATCTCGGAAAATGCCAATTTCACGGCATTTGGCGAGCCCGGAAGGCAGAATACTGCTTTTCCTTTAATCACGCCTGCAACAGCTCTGGTAAGGATTACTGACGCCCCTATTTCTTCAAGGCTCTTATACCTGAAAAGTTCTCCAAAGCCAGGGATCTCCTTCTCAAAAAGAGGGGTTATGGACTCGATTGTAAGGTCTTTTGGAGAAAGCCCTGTACCTCCGCTTGTAACTATAATATCTACGGAACTATCGAGAGCTGCAAAAACTGCCTCTGTAACTGAGCTTTTTGCGTCGGAAACAAGCCTGTAGAAAGAAACTTTATGGCCAGCCGCTTCAAGAAGCTCCTTTATGGCTTTTCCTGAAAGATCCTCAGCTTCTTCAGGAGAGGCAGAATCTCCATGTTTTTCAAATCTTGAAGTCGAAACTGTAATTAAGGCAAAAGAAAAGGATTTTTTAGCGTTTTTTTTGTGAATTTCTGGTGTGGATTCTTTCATGAAAACAACACTCTCCATTTTTAGACCTGGTTGTCAGACTTTGATTAACCATTCTGATAAACAGATTATCAGGGCGTTTCCGGAGTTCCATAGCTTCGGAATTTGAATGTTTTACACCTATTTGCTTGCTTATGTTTTAATAGCTTATTAACCAATGCTCAGGTATGCTCATACTTGCAGCAGATATAGGAACAGGTACACAGGATATCCTGCTCTTTAATTCTGAAAAAGAAATGGAAAATAGCCTGCTTATGGTCATGCCTTCTCCTACCCAGATAATTGCGAAAAAGATACGAAAGGCGACCAAAAAGGGAAAAATAATAGTGCTAACCGGAAACATAATGGGGGGAGGGCCTTCAACATTTGCTCTTAGGGGCCATCTCAAGGCAGGCTTTCCGGTTTATGCCACTGAACAGGCTGCTCTGACAATAAATGATAACATAGAAACAGTGAAGGCTTTCGGGATCCGGATTGTCTCTGAAGAGGAGGCAAAGAAGTTTGCATGTGGGGAGAATGCGCTGGAAATTGTTATGCAGGACTTTGATCCCGAATCAATTTCATCCGCACTTTCCGTCTTTGAGGTTCAGATGCCTGTGAATTATGCTGTGGCAGTGCAGGATCATGGGAATGCTCCTGAGAAGAGCAACAGGATCTACCGTTTTGAACTCCTTAGAGAACTAATTGAAAGAGGAGGAAAACTTGAAAATTTTGTATACAGGCCCGAGGAAATTCCAGAGGCATTTACCCGCATGAGAGCCCAGGCAGATTCCCTTCTCAAAGCTGCAGGAAAACGGAAAACCAGGGCGGTTTTCATGGATACTGGTCCAGCAGCTATCTTCGGGGCTCTTACCGACCCGGCAGCAATTCAGCCTTCTGTAGTGGTTAATATTGGAAACGGGCATACTCTGGGAGCACTTGTGAATGAGAACAGAATCATGGCAATTTTTGAGCACCATAGTTTCCTTATGAACCCCCAAAGACTTCAGGATTACATTATAAGGCTTGCCGATGGAAGCCTTGGTTTTGACGAGGTCTTTGCCGATGGAGGACACGGTGCGTTCGTAAGGGAAGCTCCGGGCTTTGAGAAAATTAGATCTATAATGGTTACAGGTCCGAAAAGGCAGATGCTTGAAAAGCTTTCAAAATCCGAAATCAGAGGGGAGATATCAAATAAACTGCATTTTGCCGCACCATTTGGCAGCATGATGCTCTCAGGCTGCTTTGGGCTTCTTGCAGGTTTCTTTGAAAAATATCCCTAACCATCGATAAAATTTATAAACCACTAGCTAGTAGAAAATAAGTCACATACGTCCGGTATATGTGAACTTTCAGGGGTTGCAGATCTCAAGTAAAACTTCAAGCCCTGATCCTTTAAAAGGATAAGGGGTTCATAAGTCGCCTGCTGAAATCCATCTGGGCAGGTTTACGGATAAATGTAAATACAAGCAGGTATGTCTATATGCACATCTCTCATACTGAGCGGTTTGCTAAACGGTTTTTGAGATCTTAATGCAAACGTATATATATAGAAAGAAGTCGTTACAACAAATTCTGATCAGGCTCAATTAAGCTCAACTAAACCCCGATTAAACTCAACTAAACTAACTCGACTAAACCCAATTAAATTCGATTAAACTCAACAAAACTCAATAACTCAACAAAACTCAATAACTCAACAAAACTCAATAACTCAACAAAACTCAATAATTCAACAAAACTCAATAACTCAACA
>DADO01000042.1:17780-26986 GCA_002509325.1 Methanosarcina sp. UBA402
CTCAATAACTCAACAAAACTCAATTAAACTCAATTAAATTAAGCTCAATTAAACTCAATTTAAACTCATCATCTTTCAGGAGAATCAAGCTAATGGTACGAAAGCCAGCGAGTATGTACAGAAACGTGAAGCAGCACTCATTCACCAGAAGGAAATACATGGGTGGTGTTCCAGGAAGTCAGGTTATTCACTATGACATGGGAGACAGATCAAATACCACATTTCCGATTAGAATCTCCCTGATTGCAGAAGAGAGATGCCAGATAAGGCACACAGCTCTCGAAGCAGCCCGTATTACAGCAAACAGGCACCTGAGTACAGATGTCGGAAAGACAGGCTTTTACATGAAGCTTCGTGTCTATCCCCACGAGGTACTCAGGGAAAACAAACAGGCAACCGGCGCAGGTGCTGACCGTGTATCCAGTGGAATGCGCAGGGCTTTTGGAAAGAACGTAGGTACAGCAGCCAGGGTCAAAGCAATGCAGAAGATCTTCACAGTTGCAGTTGAGAAGGAAAACTTCGAAGTCGCAAAGAATGCTCTCTGGAATGCAGGACAGAAGCTGCCTACCCCTTTCAGGATCGTTATTGATCAAGGGGCAGAACTGGTACAATAATCAGTTAAAGAAAGCGTTAACATCAGTAATTACATCAAATATTACATCAAATATTACATCAAATGGAGAATAATATGTACGATTACGAAGAGCTTTTGAACCGTGCAATGGCAAAAATGCCTGATATCGAGACTACGGATGCTCGATTCGTAATCCCTGAACCCAGAATCTTTTCCGAAGGCAAGGCCACAATTCTGGAGAACTTTGGAAATATTGCAGGTACCCTTAACCGGGACCCTGACCACCTGATGAAATATCTCACAAGGGAACTGGGGACTGCAGGGAAAATTGAAGGCACACGCGCAGTCTTCCAGGGACGGTTTACGAGAGCCCAGATTTCTGATAATATTCAGGCTTATGTGGACGAATACGTTATGTGTTCGGAATGCGGGCGTCCTGACACCCAACTTGTTAAAGTGGACAGGGTACTCGTTCTGAAGTGCTCTGCTTGTGGGGCTCACAGGCCTGTCAAAAAGAGAAAGGCTACAAGTGTAGTTATCAGGGAAGCTATTGAAGAAGGCGGAACCTATGAGCTCCGGATCGATGCAGTCGGGTCTAAAGGTGACGGGATAGCAAAAATAGATAAATATACGATTTTTGTGCCCGGAGCCGCAAAAGGCGACGTGGTCAAAGTAAAAATAAAGAAAATCAGCGGAAATCTCGCCTTTTCAGAAAGGGTCTGAGGTTTAAGCTTATTTACATATTTTAAGGCAGCTCAGGCCGATAATTTCGATTTTCGTGCCCGGGCTAAAATCTTCTTTTAGATTTGAACTCGCGTCTCCAGAGCTAAACTCTGGAAAAGCCAGGGGCGGTTTTAGTATCCAGCAGGTAAATCAGGAATCTGTGAGGAGAAAAAATGACTTCTGAAAAAAAGGATACACAGGAGGTTTTATTCAGGGATGTTTCATTGAGAGAGACTAAAGTAACGGAAAAAAATATAGAAGTTCTCTCAATGCCCGGGCTGTCAGTAAATCTTCGGCATGCAGGGGAGATCCTGGAACTTATGGCAAGCGGAGCCCTGAAAGCAGCCTGCAACCCTATCCTGAAAAAGATCAACTCTCGCTTAAAGGAGGAAAAGCCAGCCCTTGTAGAGGAAGACAGGGTTGTTGCTTCAGCCTGGCTCCCTCCAATACCGGGTCCGGCTTTCAAACGCCTTATTTTTGCGGAGATTCAGATGGCTCTAGGAAGATACATTCCAGAGACTGTATCAATTGAACTTACCCGCCAGAATAGTTTGAGATATCAGCCGGGGACGATTGTAGATGAGCTGGATACCGGTACTGTAAAAAGAATAATAGATGAAGCTCTTGAAATTGGCACTTTTATTATCACATTTACTGAGAATGACCCTCTCCTGCGCGAAGAAGTATTTGAGCTCATCAGGTATGTGGACAAAAAGCGAGCAATAGTAAACTGTTCCACCTGGGGCACGGATTTTTCAGAGGAAACAGCCTCTCGTTTGAAAGAAGCAGGGCTTCATTCCCTGATGGTGGGGATTTACTCAACTGGCCCTGAAAAACATGATGCTGTCCGAAAGTCTGAGGGAGCATATGAGAGAGCTATTTCTGCCATAAAACTGGCACTTGAAGCCGGGCTCGTGGTTGTAATGACAACGCATGCTTCTCCCTCAAATATACAGGAATTGCCTGCGCTCTATACCCTTGCTTCGGAACTAGGAGTCCATGAGTTTTCAGTATGGGAAGCAATGCCAAAAACCAGTAATGAACCTGTAATTACTGACGAGGATAGGAAAAGCATCCTTGAAATGTACCACAGGATAAACGCCAGCCCTGACGGCCCGCGCATGTTTGCAAATACTTATTTTGAAGGGCAGATGCTGGGGGCAATGGAAGGCAGGCGCTGGATGCATATAACAGCAGAAGGAGACGTAAAACCCGGTCCTTATCCACCTTTTAGTTTTGGGAATATAAAAGAGAAATCTTTAAAAGATACCTGGCAGAAAATCAGAAGCTACCCATACTTCCTGAAGCAAAAAAGCCTGAGCCCAATGCATGATCCAGAGTTTCTGGAATTCGTTGACAGGATTCCAGCAGAAGCAAAATTGCCGTATCCTTTCAAAAAAGTTTATGAGAAATAAAACGGAATAAGCTTCTGGATATCCTTTACAACGCTTCTCTTTAAAGAGCCCTCTCTGGTACATTTAAATTCCTCTTAGCCTACTTTTTTCAATCGGGCTATGGCTAGTTATGGGAGTTGAAAACACATCCCATTGGGAAACCAATAGCAAAAGTAATGTACTGCTGGAAAGCTGGTATCAGCCTGAACTGTTTGTCTGAAGATAAACATTTACATATTAGCAGGTATTTTTAAAGAGAGATTTAGCTGGAACTGCGTTTATATCTTTAATAATTTTCAGCAAGAAAAAGCTGTCTTCCTGAGGCATTTCCTCCAGAAAATAGACAGCTCATGAGGGACTTTATGAATACCAAACTTGACCCGTGGAGTTCAAGCGAGATTACTGACTATTCCAAGTTATTCGAAGAATTCGGGATTTCTCCTTTTGATAATTTACTTCCTGAAATCCCTTCCCCACACATGTACATGCGGAGAAGAGTTATCTTCGGACATCGTGATTATGAACAGATTGCAGAGGCTATGCGCACAGGTGCCCCTTTTTCGGTTATGGACGGCTTTATGCCTTCAGGAAAGGTCCACCTTGGACACAAGATGGTTATGGACCAGATAATCTGGCACCAGCAAATGGGAGCATCGGCTTTTGTTGGGATTGCGGACAGGGAAGCTTTCTCGGTACGTGGCTTTTCCTGGCAGAAATGCAGGGAAATCGGAGTAGAGGAGTACATATTAAGCCTTATTGCTCTCGGATTCAAGCCCGATGGCTTAATTTACTTCCAGTCAGGCTGTGAAAGTGTAAAAGACCTGGCATTTGAACTCGGAGTCAAGGTCAATTTCTCGGAACTTAGTGCAATCTATGGTTTTTCAGGAGAGACAAATCTCTCCCATATGATCAGTGTAGCAACCCAGGCTGCAGATATTCTCCAGCCCCAGCTTGAAGAGTTCGGTGGCCCAAAACCGGTTGTAGTTCCTGTAGGTCCAGACCAGGACCCTCACCTTAGGCTGACACGAGGGCTTGCAGGCAAAATGAGCATGTTCAGGGTAGAAGAGAGAGAAAACGCAAATGGTGGGAAATACCTGAGCGTGCGCGGCAAGGGCGCCCCGAAGGAAGCCTTAAAAGAGCTTAAAAAACGCATTCCAGGGAAGGTAAAACTCTATGAAGAGCACCTGGACGTACTTCAAACTCCTGACTATTCATTCCTGGAAAGATTTGTTTTGCAAATAAACCAGCCTGAGAAAAGGAAGTACTTCATGGCCCAGGTCCAGGAAATCACTAAATTTGCTAATGAAGCTAAGCCACCTGAATTTTTGGAGTATGAAAAATACTTCGTTTTCAGAAGAATCTGGAAAACCACAAGGAAAATCCTTGAAGAAGTCGTGGCAGAAGTCGCAGCTGAGTTCGATGGCTACGCTTTCATTCCTCCTGCATCAACTTACCACCGCTTCATGAGCGGGCTGCAGGGAGGGAAGATGTCGAGCAGTATCCCTGACAGCTATATAGCCCTCACAGATAACCCGAAGGAAGGGGCGAAAAAGGTAAAGAAGGCAAAGACAGGGGGATGTATGACCCTTGAAGAGCAGAAAAAACTGGGTGGGAAACCCGATGAATGCTCTGTCTTCGAACTGATGCTTTTCCACCTTCTAGAAGATGATGAGGAATTACTGGAAATCAGGCAAGAATGCATCTCAGGAACCAGAATGTGCGGCTCGTGCAAGCAGCTCGCAGCCGAGAAGATGTACGAGTTCCTCAAAGATCATCAGGAAAAGCGGGAACTTGCAAGGGAGCACCTCGAAGAATATAAAATAGTTTATAAAAAGTGATATTAAAAGCAACCTTATTAAGCGATTTTGAAAATTAATCTTAAAAATTAATCTCAAAAAGTGATTTTGAAAAGTGATCTTAAAAAGTAATCTTGCAAAATAAATCTCATAAAAATTGATCAGTTATAAATTTATCAAACTCTTAATCATTCTCAGGAATATCAGGACGTGACCATTATATGAGTGTTCAGGAAAACCTCACAATCAACGAGAAAAAAGTCTTGCTTGCCCTTGAAGCCCTGGGATCTGCAGCTCCCGAAAGGCTGGAGGAGAAATCAGAGCTGCAGGTAGATGCAGCAATGCAGGCAGCCTTCATGCTTGAGGAGAAAGGGCTGGTTTCGGTTTCCGAAAAAGTATTGGAACATTATTCCCTTACAAAAGAAGGAGAAGAGTATACAAAAAACGGGCTTCCGGAGCGCCAGATTATCGATTCTCTCAAAGTTCCTACCTCGCTTGAAGAACTGAGGAGCCATTTCTCCCCGCAAATGGTAGGAATTGCAACCGGCTGGCTCATAAAAAAGGGATGGGCAAAGGTTGAAAACGGGGTAATGGTGCCTTCCGGAAAAGTGTATGCAGGAAAAGACGAAGAAACCCTTGCCGCCTTCACAGGCAAAGCAAAGACCCTTCAAGAGCTTGGATCCGACGAGAGGACAATAAAAGACCTTCTCAAGCGCAAACTTGTCATAAAACATGAAGAAAAGTTCAGGACTGTTTCTATAACTGATGCAGGAAATGCGCTTGCAGCCCAGGGGCTTGTCTTTGAAGAGGAAATTGCTCAGCTCACCCCCGATTTACTGAAGAGCGGGAACTGGAAGGGGAAAAAGTTCAGGCCTTACCGTCTTGATATCACTCCCAAATCCCTTTACGGAGCTAAGATCCATCCTTACAGGCGCCTTATAGAGGAGATGCGTCAGATTTTCCTGGAAATGGGCTTTACCGAGATTAAAGGCGGGATCATCCAGAGTTCTTTCTGGAATTTCGATGCTCTCTTCCAGCCTCAGGACCACCCTGCAAGGGATATGCAGGACACTTTCCACCTGGGCAGCACCTGCCAGCTTCCAGCTGAGTATTCTGAACAGGTAGCTGCAATGCACGAGTGCGGAGGAGAGATTGACTCCTGTGGCTGGGGCGGAAGCTGGGATCGAGAACTTGCAAAACGCAATGTGTTGAGAACCCATACAACAGCAGTTACTGTCAAGTATCTTGCTGACCATCCGAAACCACCTGTAAAAGCTTTCTGCATTGACAGGGCTTACCGAAGGGAAACGATTGACCCTACCCATACTCCTGAGTTCGAGCAGCTTGAAGGGGTTGTAATGGACAAGGATATGTCTTTTGCAGACCTGTTAGGGTTACTGGCGGAATTCTACCACAGGATAGGATTCGAAGAAGTCCGCTTCCGCCCAGGCTATTTCCCGTACACTGAACCAAGTGTAGAACCCGAGGTTTATGTGGACGGTCTGGGCTGGGTTGAACTTGGAGGAGCAGGCGTTTTCAGAAAAGAAGTTACTGAACCTTTAGGGATTAAAGAGCCTGTCCTTGCCTGGGGATTGGGAGTCAGCCGGCTTGCCATGCTGAAGCTAGGACTTAAAGACCTCAGGCTCCTTTATCAGTCTGATATTGACTGGCTCAGAAAGAGCGAAGTTTGCAGGACCTGAAAATCTAAGGATCTGAATATCTAGCTCCTTTTAACCTGACGATTTCAGGTTAAAATTTTTATTTTTTAATCTCAAAATTTTTAATTTCAAAATGAGAGGCGATGACCGGAAAGGCCATAAAAATTCTATAGGGCATATACCTTACGGGAGTTCAGTTTCTAAACATGATTTCTTTAGTGAATATATATTTACATGGTATATTAATTTGGTAAAGTCAGACCTGATCGTATCGCGTCAGCAAACTAAAGGGGTAAAAATGACAGACCGTTCATCCGAAGCCGTAACTTCGCCTAAAGAATTACCAGGTATCCCTGAACGTCAGAAAATAGTCGAACCACAAGCAGCAGCTGTGGAAACTGGCTTAGCAATCAGGTTCTGGCTTGAACTGGTGTCTTATCCTCCAGGCAGCGCAAGAAGTTTATGGCTCTTTGTGAATGATGATTGGAGGCATCTGGATAATCCGGATCTTGGTACTCAAGTCTCTGTACAGAATGCTTTTTGCGGATGTTCGGAACGTCTTGAGGTTCTTGTCTGGTACTCAGGAGATATAATTCAGGGACTGCTAGTAAAGACGAGATAACTGAAATTAAAAACAAAATAACGGTTGTGAACTGACTAAACTCTATAAGAGAACTCTATGAGGTATCCCTTCACTTTTGTGTCACACCGGTAATTCAATAAGCTGGCTCCCAGGTTATTTTAAAATTATATTCACATATCCTGGACTGCAGGCGATTCTCTATTAATTCTTCTTAATTCTCCATAATTCCCCATAATCCCCCATAATTCCCCATAATCCCCCATAATTCCCCATAATCCCCCATAATTCCCCATAATCCCTCATAATTCCTCATAATCCCCTATAATTCCCCCTAATTCTCCATAATTATCCTTAATTCTCCTTAATTACCCATATTTCTTCATAATTCTCTATCGATTCTCCATTGATTCTAATTATTGCCTCCTGATAATAGTTCTTTAAGGGTAGTTCTTTAAGGTGCCTTGCGCTTTGCTGAGATTTTATATACCTTAACCCGAAAAGAAGAAAGGCAAAAGTACCATTAAATAACTGAAGATCTTATTCTCTAGAATAAAATATCCAATATAGGAGCAGAGCCGGGGGGCATGCATGAACAGAAAAAAGTATTGGAAATTCCCAAATTGATTTGTATGGAATGGTTCAGGTACTTTTTACGTTCATAGCTTAATTGTGATATCATCGTTTTTCCTGCTTCTGAGCCACTGGTGCTTCTGGTTTATGATATTTCTGAGAATTAAAGAGAAAATTGTCCTTAAGAAGCAGCAATTCCTGAAAGCTGAACATATCGATTCTTAAGAAGTAGCCATTCCTAAAAGCTGAACATATCGATTCTTAAGAAGTAGCCATTCCTGAAAGCTGAACATATCGATTCTTAAGAAGCAGCAATTCCTGAAAGCTGGACATACCGATTATGGAAAGAAGAAAGGGAATCTGAAAAACCCTGGGAAAAAGGTCTCAGGAAATGAACCCCGAGGAAAACATGAAAATGGAAAACAGAAGCCGGAAAGACGATCCAGACATTCAGACCGGAGAAAGCATTTCCCTCCTTCCAATCCTTGCTGTTAATTTCATAGGTACTCTTGGGTTCAGTATTGTACTTCCATTCCTGGTATTTCTGGTTAACCGGTTGGGAGGAAATGCTTTCATTTACGGGTTGGCAAGTTCGATATATCCGGCTTTCCAGCTAATAGGAGCCCCTATTCTGGGCAGGTGGTCTGACACTTATGGCCGTAAAAAGATCCTGCTTTTAAGCCAGTTAGGGACTCTGTTCTCATGGATTATTTTTCTTGGAGTTCTTTTTCTTCCGGTTACAAGCCTTTTTAAAATTGATTCCAGCGTCCTTGGAGCCTTTACAATTACCCTGCCTCTTGCAGTGCTCTTTTTTGCGAGAGCTCTTGACGGGCTTACCGGGGGAAATGTATCAGTAGCCAATGCCTATCTTGCAGACATAACTGCAGAAAGGGATAGAAGCCGAAATTTTGGGAAAATGTCGATTTCCGAGAATCTGGGATTTATAGTTGGGCCTGCGCTTGCCGGAATTTTGAGCGTAACAGCGTACGGAGACCTGGCTCCTGTTCTAGGAGCAATAATAATCTCACTAATTGGAACCCTGCTGATTATATTTTATCTTCCCGAAAGTAAAGAGTGCGCTCTTGAAGGGTCTGAAGAAGCTGAGAATATACGGAAAATTCTAGGTTACGAGATCAGGGAATGCAGATCCACGAAAGGGATAAAGAAACTTGATTTCAGGGGGGTCTTGAGACTTCCAAATATCCCCTACATGCTGGGTCTGTACTTTCTAATTGATCTTGGTTACAATGTATTCTACACGGCTTTTCCCCTGCACGCAATCTCAGTTCTTAACTGGAACATTGCCAAAATGGGCGTTTACTTCACGGTACTTAGCGGGCTTCTGATAATTGTGCAGAGTACCGTACTTCCCAGGGCTTCAAGAAAGTACTCAGATGCCGCCCTTATAATCTTTGGAAGCCTGATGCTAGGTACGAATTTTCTACTTCTGATCCCTGGAAATCTCTTCCTCACTTACCTTGCAGCAGGGTTTTTTGCGCTCGGAGACGGGCTTATGTGGCCTTCCTTTCTCTCACTTCTATCAAAAGTCGCAGGAAAAGAATACCAGGGCACGATACAGGGGTTTGCCAGCAGTTTCGGAGGCCTTGCCAGTATTACCGGACTTATCCTTGGAGGTCTTTTATATGAAAAGCTTGCTGGATCCTCTTTTTTGATTGCGGGCCTGGTAATCTACACTGTGTTCTTACTCAATTTCCGACTCAGGCATTTTGAAAGAAAGATAGAACACTGAACTGAAATATTTAAATGACACATTAAATCATGTGTTTAAATAGCGCGTTTTAAATTTAATAAGTTAAATCCTTAATAAGTTAAATCCTTAATAAGTTAAATCTTTAATAAGTTAAATTCTTAATAAGTTAAATTCTTAATAAGTTAAATCCTTAATAA
>DADO01000042.1:27210-28752 GCA_002509325.1 Methanosarcina sp. UBA402
TAAATCCTTAATAAGTTAAATCCTCAAAAGCAATTCTAATTAACTAAAAATTTAACAGAAAAATGCTAGCAAAAAATGGGATCTCAGCTCGAGGTTTAGTAAATAATACATCCAAGCTGTTAATGATTATTCTCATGGTCGTAACTGCAGTAATAGTTGCACAACTGATTGATCTCCCTCTGGAAAAAATAGAGTAATAGACCGAGACAATATCATGGAAAAGAATTCACTGGACCTATTTGTAAGTGAATCCTATAGCTATGAAGATAGGCTCTTGTTTACCTATACTCCAAGAAATCCAGACTCTAAATTTGACTGCTACGTGATGTATGAGTTCAGGGAAGATGGAAAGATCCTCGAAAGCGCTATAAAATGTTTTATGGAAACGTTTCGGCTGAAAACCCGATTATGTTCGAATATCCCAGGAAGAAAAATGCCATATATGAACTGGAAATCAAGATAAAAGATAAAAGTGGAATCAATTTGCATAAAAGCGAGATCAAAATTAGTCCTGCAGCCGTAGAGAGTGAAATCATTAATTAAACAAACTTCGAATCAAATTTGATTACTGCAAAATCCAATGCGGCTAAAGTAATTATCTTTTGGTTAAAGCAATTATCTTTTTCATCTGTGGAATTTTCCCAGCAATAAATCACCCCATCTTTAAAGTCTTCGCGTTTATTGCTACGATTACAGTACTCAGGCTCATAAGAACGGCACCCATCGCAGGACTGAGCAAGATTCCGTAACCATAAAGTATTCCTGCTGCAAGAGGAATTGCAAAAATGTTGTACCCTGTTGCCCAGAGGAGGTTCTGATACATCTTGGAATAAGTTTTCCTGGAAAGCCTGATGATATCAACTACGTCTCCAGGATCATTTTTTACCAGGACAATGTCAGCGGTTTCAATTGCAACATCAGTGCCTGCTCCAATGGCTATCCCGACATCAGCCTGAGCAAGGGCAGGTGCATCATTAACCCCATCCCCTACCATGCCTGTTATATATTGCACCTGAACTTCTTTGACCTTCGCAGCTTTCTCATGAGGGAGAACTTCCGCAAAATAATCATCAAGCTCCAGTTCTTGGGATACCCAGGCTGCTACATAACGATTATCCCCTGTAAGCATGAGGCATTTAATTCCCATGCTTTTAAGTTTAGAGATAGCTTCCCTGGATTCTTTCCTGATAATGTCAGCAAGTGCAACAGCTCCAAGTACCTTTTCTTCCTCAAGCAAGAACACAACGGTCTTCCCCTGCGCTTTGATTTCTTCAATTTTCTTGTTTTTCTTGTTTTTGAGGACAATTCCTTTTTCTTCAAGGTAGCCAGGGCTCACAACAAGGAACTTTTTTCCTTCAACCAGGCCCTGTAAACCCTTTCCGGGAATTGAACTGAATTCTTCCACGGTTCTAGTTTCCAATCCTTCTTTCCGGGCACTCTCCAGAATGCCTGTTGCAATAGGGTGTTCCGAACTGGCTTCGAGGGAAGCTGCGAGGCTTAAGATTTTTTCGTTTTCCTCTTCGGTTTTGTTTTCCTCTTCGG
>DADO01000042.1:29011-49893 GCA_002509325.1 Methanosarcina sp. UBA402
GGTTTTGTTTTCCCCTTCGGTTTTATATTCCTCACCAGAAAGAGAAACTATATCCGTAACTCCAAACCGACCTTCGGTGAGTGTACCCGTTTTGTCAAAAATAATAGCCTGGAGATTGCGTGCTCTTTCAAAAGCCTGCCTGTCCCGAATGAGAAGCCCGGATTTTGCAGCAATGGATGTTGAAACCGCAACTACCAGAGGAATTGCAAGTCCAAGAGCATGTGGACAGGTAATTACCATTACAGTTACTGCCCTTTCCAGTGCAAAGACAAGCTGCTGACCGAAAAGAATCCAGAGAATAAAGGTGAGAGTTCCCACAGTCAGAGCTATGATTGTAAGATACATGGCAGCCCGGTTTGCCAGGTCCTGGGTTTTTGATTTGCTTTCCTGGGCAGCCCTGACAAGTTCGACAACCTGGCTTAGATAGGTATCCTTTCCAGTCTTCTCTACCCTGACAACAAAAGCGGCTTCTCCGTTAATTGAGCCACCTATAACTTCATTCCCAGGCTTTTTCGTGACAGGCTTCGACTCTCCGGTAAGCATGGATTCGTTGACGATGCTCGTCCCCTCGACAACAGTCCCGTCAACAGGCACCTTTTCCCCGGGCTTGATCAGAACCTTATCCCCGACTTTTAACTGGTCAACCCCAATATCAACAACTTCGCCGTTTTTCTTAAGGTGGGCAACCGAAGGCATAATTTTTACTAGCTCCTCAAGGGCTCTTGAAGCTCCCATTACGGATCGCATTTCCAGCCAGTGCCCAAGCAGCATTATATCGATAAGGGTCACGAGCTCCCAGAAAAAGACCTCTCCAGGCAGCCCGAAAACCACAGCCGAGCTGTAAAAATATGCCACGCTGATTGCAATGGCAATAAGGGTCATCATTCCAGGCATTTTTTCGGAAAGCTCTTCTTTTATTCCCTTTAGAAACGGATACCCACCGTAGAAATACACGACCGAAGAAAGCAAAAAAATGAGGTAATCCGCACCTGGAACCCGAAGCTCAAAGTTAAAAAAGTCCTGGATTGTAGGTGAAAGCAGCAAAACCGGAAAAGTCAGCACAAGGGAAACAATAAATCTCCTTCTGAAATCTTCAAGCATATGGGCATGATGGTCACCGTGCTCTTTCCCGCCAGGCGCCTCATGGCTTTCATGTTCCATTTTTTCATGCTTTGCCTCTCCATGTTTCATTCCTTCGTGAGATCCAGGGGAATCTCCTGGCGTTTCCTGTCCAGAGTTATGTTTTTTATCGTGAGGATAAGGCTCGTTTATGTGAGTTTTAGAATTATCGGAATTCACTCCTTTCTTTTCAGCCTGCATATCTCCCAATTCTCCGGATTTTAATTTTATCTAATTTATTATAATTTTTAATATATTTGAAAACAAAAGAACCAAATATCCTGAAACCCATTGCATTTTTGAATATATGGAGGTGAGAGGGCTTCCGTCTCACATAATTTGCGAAGCGAGCAGCATGTCCAGGGAAAAAGGGCGGAAGAACTCGAGAAATATAGAAAGAGAATATTTGAACTTTAAATAAAGAGGAAAACGTCTTTTTTCTTATTTTTGAAAGTTCCGGACTGGCAGGCAGCCTGAATTTAGTACTTCTTTTAAATAATATTTATATAGATTATTTTTATAAAAAACTTTATTAACCGTTATGTATGTTCAGACATATCATTGAAATTAAACCTGAAGAGGTTTTTGAATGAAAAAGGTCGGCATATTCATAATTATCATGGTACTGGCAATGGCCCTGGCTGGCTCAGGATGTACTGAGAAAGAAGATTCTACACCTATTTCTGAAAATTCGAAAAAAGAGTTTGAAGGAAGGCAGCTCACGGTTTGTTCCGGCGCCGGGCTGATAAAACCCATGAATGAATTGATTGCGAATTTTGAAAACGAGACCGGAGCAGATGTCGAGGTACGCTACGGAGGAAGTGCCGAACTCTTCGGAATTCTGACCTCAAAAGAGTGTGACATTTTCATCCCAGGGGATTACTACTATACCAGACAGGCTATGGACAAAAATTATGTTTTCAATGAAAGCGTAACAAACCTGACCCTGCATGTCCCGGTTATTGCAGTTCCAGATAAGAACCCCAAAAATATAAGTGGGCTCGAAGACTTAGCAAACCCTGGAGTAAAATTGGCACTCGGAGACCCGAACGGGCCTGCAATAGGCAAGGTCTCGGAGGCAATCTGTGAAAAGGCAGGCATCCTTCCCGAAGTTGAGAATAACACAATTGTCAGAACTACAACTGTAAATCAGCTTCTTATCTACGTTGTATCCGATGAAGTGGATGCGGCAATAATCTGGGAAGATATGGCAAGCTGGGGTGAAGCCAGCGGAAAACTCGAGATTATCCCGATTCCCGAAGAACAGAATAAAATAAAGACTATACCCACAGCGGTTTCTGTATATACCAAAGACCCTGAACTGGCAGAAGCATTCAATAATTATATTGCTGGAGATGAAGCAAAAGAGAACTGGGAAAAATGGGGCTTTGAGCCATGCGATTCTTGAAAACCCCGGGAATCTTAAAATCGCAGAGTTTTAAACACTCGTGGTTCAGGAACCTCACTATAGGCATTGCCTTCATCTTCACTTTTTTACTTTTTTCATCTATAGGGATCCTGCTCTTCGTCCTCAAACCCTCGGAAATCCTCTCAGCCCTGTTTTCGGAAGAGATGCTTTATTCCATGAAGCTTTCCATGTTGACTTCTTCAGCTTCGACCCTTTCGGTTATTTGCTGTTCAATCCCAACAGCTTATGCTCTTTCCCGTTATTCATTTCCTGGGAAAAGCCTTATAAAATCCATACTCGGGCTTCCAATGGCGTTTCCGGAACTGGTTATGGGCCTTGCCCTCCTGCTCCTTTTCGGGCACGGTTTTCTCGGGCCTTACCTTGAAGCTCTGGGGATAAAGGTTACATTCACAAAGCTCGGGATAGTAGTTGCCCAGTTTTTTGTTGCTTTTCCTTATGCTGTAAGGGTTATCTACTCCACGTTTGAAGACATCAACCCGCGGTACGAACAAGTCTCAAGAAGTTTCGGGTACGGGGAATTCGAGACATTCAGGTACGTGACCCTTCCCATGGCCAGAAGTGGGCTTTTTGCTTCATCAGTAATTACATTTGCCCGCTGCATAGGGGCTTTTGGAGCTGTGCTTATCCTTGCAGGAGGTTCGTATATGCATACCGAAGTCCTGCCTGTGACCCTCTACCTGAACATCTCCTACGGGAATCTGGAAATGGCAATCACAAGCGGGATTTTGCTCATGGGAATTGCTTTTCTTGCAATCTTCAGCTTTGAAAGATTCGAAGGAGGCAGGCTGTGAGTTTCCTTGAGGTCAGGGACCTCTGCCTTGACGTTGGGGGTTTTGAACTCAGCAGGATTGAGCTCAAAGCCGAAAAAGGAGATTATCTGACGCTTATAGGCCCTACAGGCAGCGGAAAGTCCCTGTTCCTTGAAACCATAATAGGGTTTTACAGGCCCGAGAAAGGCCGGATTATCCTGGAAGAAAAAGATATTACCGACCTGCCTCCAGACAAGAGGCAGATAAGCATAGTGTATCAGGACCATATGCTTTTTCCTCACATGGACGTTTTCGAAAATATAGCATATGCCCTCCGGAAAAAGTTGAGGGACAAGAAGCAGATCGAAGCCGAAGTAAAGCAGATCGCTGGAGTCCTCGGAATAGACGAGCTCCTGCACAGAAAACCAGCTACTCTTAGCGGAGGAGAAAAGCAGAGGGTAGCTCTTGCAAGAAGTCTTATAGTCAGGCCAAAGCTGCTCCTCCTTGATGAGCCTTTCAGTGCCCTTGATGCAAGAACAAGAGAAAAACTCAGGGACACCCTTAAAAAAGCAATTAGCGAGTACAGCACCACTGTCCTGCATGTGACCCATGATTTTGAAGACGTCTGGGCTCTGGCGAACCGCGTGGTTGTCATAAGGAAAGGAGAAGTTATGCAGGCAGGAGATCCAGAATCCGTCTTCAAACGGCCTTCTCCAGACTTTGTGGCTGAATTTCTGGGCACAAATGTGCTGAAAGGAAAGGTAAAGGCTTTTGAAGGAAAACTCACAGTGATCGAAGCTGAAGGCCTGAAAATCTATTCCTCAGATCCCGCCAAGCCCGGGGAAGAGGTAGTAGTCTCCATTCGCCCTGAAGAGATCATCCTTTCCAGAGGCACGGTGGAAAGTTCTGCTCGGAACACTGTGAAGGGAAAGGTCCTAGGAATTTTCAAAAAGGAACACCTCGTTGTGGTCGAAGTGAAAATGGGGAACGCAGAAATTAAAGCCGTGATTACACCGACTTCATGTGAAATGCTTGGGCTCGAACCAGGCAGGGAAACGTATGCTGTGTTCAAGGCTTCAAATGCCAGGATAATACGGTAAATCCAAGGACAATAAAAATATAAAAATAAGGTAATTATAAAAAATTTGAGGCAAAACATGATAGACCTATTTGACTTTTACTTTTACGAAGACTGCCCCTACCAGGACGAAAGCGCAGAACTGCTCAGGCTTGAAGGTAGAGGAAATATGAGGCTTCTTACGAGAGAAAACGGGACCTGTGCCTGCGCCGGCGACCTGGCTGAGTATTATGAAAGAAAAGGCCTGAAAGTTCGGAATTACCTCAGAGACGGGGAGGCTTTCAAGCCCGGAGATACCATTTTGGAAGCCGAAGGAGACCTTAAACTCCTTTTCAAGTTCTGGAGGGTTTCCCAGACTTTCCTTTCCATTATGTGTGCAATTGCCACAAAAACGGCTTCTTTCATGAGCGCAGGCCGAAAGGCAAATCCGGACTTTATTATTGCAACAAGCCGGAAAACCCACCCCGGCTCCCGGATATTTGAACTCAAAGCCGTCCGGGCAGGCGGAGGAGATATCCACAGAAATTCCCTCAGCGACTCCATCCAGCTCAGCCAGAATCACCTTGAAGTTGCCGGAGAACTTGGAAAACTCAGGGCTATGAAAAAGATAGAAATCGAGCCCAGGTCGAGAGAAGAAGCGTTCAAATATGCCGAAATGGCAGATATAATGCTCCTTGATCACCTTTCTCCGGAGGAGCTTCGGGAACTCGGGCCCGAACTGAAGAAACTCAATTCAAAACTTGAACTTGCAGTCGGAGGGATCAAAGCGGAAAAGATTCCTGAATACGCTCCTCTTGTTGACATTATCGTCATAAGCGCTCCTTATTACGCAAACCCTCTTGACTTTACAATGAAGATCGAAAGGCTATGAGATATTTAGATAGGTTTGGGATAGTGAAATAGATAAAAGGTGGAAGCATGTCAGAAACAGAACAAACCGGAAGATCAAAAATCCAGGAAAATGAAGAAACAGAAATTCTGCCCACCCTTGTAAGTGCGCTCAAAAATGACCTTGGCCCTGCCCTTGAAGAAATCGAAGTAAAAGACGTCAGAATAGGGCTCGCCTATACTGGAGTCCTGCTTTCCGAAAACTATGGAGGCGTTGCCTGCACCCCCCTTTATGAGTTTTCCTGCTGCCCTGCTCTCGGTTTTGCGGGCTCTCTGAAAGGTAATACTGCGGATAAGGTGCTTGAACTTGCCCTGTCGGAAAATCCCCTTGAAGCTGCAGTCGGGATTGCAACCGCAAATGCGCTTTCTCACATGCTCCATGACCTTGAACTCAAAAACTTCCCAGTTTCAGACATAGACATCCTTGACCTTATAAAACCCGGAGACAGAGTTGCAATGGTAGGCTATTTCGGGCCTCTCGTCCCTAAAATCCTGAAAATAACCGATAAACTCACAGTCCTCGAAAAACGTGAAATCGAAGCTCCAAAAACCCGGACCCTGCCTTCGGAGAAAGCCAGAGAAATCCTCCCTGCATCGGATGTGATTATCCTCAGTGCAAGTACCCTTGCCAACAGGACCTTTGACGAACTTCTTTCCCTCCAGGGGGCAGCAAGGGAAATTGTCCTGCTCGGCCCAAGCGCGCCTCTCTATCCCGCCCCGTTTTTCGAGAGAGGAATTACTGCAATAATGGGGACCCGAATTTTTGATCCTCTGATTATGCTTACGGTGGTAAGTGAGGCAGGAGGAACAAAAAAACTGCATCAGTACTGCGGGGAGAAAGTCGCTTTTAGAAAAAGTGAACAAAAAGAAAGATGAGCCCGCTTGAGTGAAAAAAAGGGCAGGGTCGATATAATAATAAAACCATAGATCTTGTGCATTTATGTTATGAACGCTTGATGACCAGCAGCGATAAAACCCCTAAAATGACCATTATTGAAGTAAAACCAGGCGTTTTATTGGTTGTCTTATTACCAACAATCTTTTCTTCATTCTCTGATAAATTGGCATCATTACTTTCATTTGCATCTGGTCCATCAGCTGGGGCTAAATCATCTGTTATGCTTATAAAAGCAAAAACGGCTGGCACATCATTTATGCCTTTCTGTTTACAGTGTTCATCTAATACCTGATATATCTCATCAATTACTGACTCATTTACCTTTTCTGGGGTGGATGGCTCAAAACCTACTATTAAATATCCATGAATGTCAGCCCCAAAACTGTTAACAGGACCACTGAATGCAATTAAATACGGGTTAATACTTGCAGGGCGAGAACGTGATCGACTACAATTGATAAGTAAATCTATCCATTCTTCTTTTTTATTAGCATCTATAATTACAGGCACTGTTCCTCGAGAAGTTATGAATCCAGGAAACAATTTCTTAGCTTCTTCAAAAGCCTCAGGTCCGTAATCCGGTAATGGTAGATCTTCTTCTATGTGTGACCACATGAACAATACAGGTACCTCACTTACACTCTCCTGTTCGCAGTAATTATATATTCTCTTATATATTTCATCAATTGTTGTTCCATTCACTTTTTCGGAAGAATCAGATTCCAATTCTATTATTATATAACCCGCACCCACATAACTATTACCAATTATAATATCATCAAATTCGATAAAAAATTGATCTATTTCTGTTATATTGCTCCAACATTTATAAACCGGATTCGAAAAAAAATCCACGTTTTCATCATTATTTGTTGTTTCAGGAAATGACCCTCTACTGGCTATAAATCGCGAGTCCTTTTCAATCTCGTCAAAAAACTCAGGCCCATAATCCGGTAGTGGAGCATGCCAGTTCTTTTCATCATATTTAGAATCGTTGAATTGTTTATCATCTGCACTTGTAAAACTGCATAAAAAAATAGAAAAAGAAATGATAAGTATTAGCCATTTGCCAATATTATTTCTTTTTAACATTTTAATCAGACCTCATCAATTACTTTAGAGTTCTAATCCCTGTGGTTGTCTTAAATTAATCTCAAAATCAAGCACCTGCAAGTTTGTGTAAAATGTCATATTTAGATAGTTTGACATTTTGTGCTATGGGCTTCATAGTTCAACTGCATAATTTCCTTATATAAGATATTAATAGAGTACAAAATACTTTTCAAATTTTATATTATTATATTTATTCGCTTAAATCGAGACATTTATAAAAATATTTTTATTTCTGTTTACTCCAACTGCAATTCTGCCGAAAAAACCGCATCATACAGTAAGGAAAAATCATACTTTAAGGAGAAAATGCGTATAGATGGGCAAGAACTGTTAAAAAACAGATTTAGAATGTATGAAAAGCCTACATCTCCAATTTTAAAAAAAGAAGGGGAGTATTGTCCCCTTTTTAATTACTTTTTCTTTCCTCATGCAGACAGAAAAAAGAAAGAAAACTGAACCGTTTACTTCCTTGCTTTAATCTTCTCAAAGAGCTGCTTCAAAGTATCTTCGTTGCTCTTCGTGAACTCGAAGGGCGAAGTTGTGAAGGGTTCGAAGTGAACTGCCACGTCGTCGAGCCTGTAGAAAGTCCCGTCGCATTCCATAGCATCAATAACTCCCGGAAGCACAACATCCGAGGCAGCTGTGGTCGGACAGGGAGCAATGTCCAGGCAGACCATGGGGATTTCGGCAAGGTAAGAGGCGCAGTCTGCAGGGATGTGGCAGACAAGGTCAGCACACATCACAAGGGCAGCATCTACGTCTTTTTCTCGCAGTACGTCCACGGTTGTGAATTCCCCTGGGTTATAACGGGGGTGTCCGCGTGTGAAATCAAGCCCGAAAGGATAGCCGTACATGTAGGAAGCGACCTGGTTAAAGCCTGCAACGTTACAGTGGCCACGGAGAGCTCCAAGAGTGAACTTGGCATAGTTGTTCAGTTCCTTTACCAGGTTCATGGCAATTTCGGCGTTCCTGTGCTTTCCTATGGAGGAGGAGAGCCCGAGTCCAACTGAGATAGCTCCGAAGTTGCAGTTCTTCATCATATCGAGCATCTCTTCCATGACAAAAATTGGGACTCCTGTGATCTCTTCTACCGATGGGTGAGGAGCTTTTCCATGGAGCAGGGTGAGAAGTGCACTTATGAGTTCATAGTCCGAGCCGGGTTTGAGCTGCACATGCAGGTCAGAAGCTTCAGTGGTCGGGGTTTTTCTTGGGTCTACCGTGATAACTGTCCTATCAAAACGCCCGCGCTTGGTCCAGTAGCCTCTCGGAAAAACTCCGTACCTTGACATCTGTCTTGGCATGGATTCGAGAGGATTTGTTCCCCAGTAGACTATGAGGTCACTTCTGTTTTTCTTCTGTCCTTCGGTTGCACCGACTTTTCCGGATTCCTGAATTCCCATTGCTGTCGGTCCATGGCAGATGGTCGCGTTGGAGTCGACAATAGCACCAAGGTATTCTCCTATCTTGAGCCCTACTTCATGCGCTTCGCAGGAAGTTTCACTGCCCATGAAGAGGAGGGGACGCTTTGCCGAAACAAGGATATCAGCAGCTCTTTCAAGAGCTTCATCCCAGGCTGCAGGGGACAGTTTCTCGCCAGCTTTTATAAGGGGCTGCCTGAGCCTGTGGGAACTTACAACCTCCTTGAACTTGGCATTTCCCATTTTACATGCATTTCTAGCCTCAATCTTTCCGTCCCCGAACTCAACCTGGATATCATCACAGGATGCCCCGCAGACCGGACAGATAATGTTTTTGTAAATCATGCTCACTGTCCTCCGCAATAAACTTTCAGCACTACATCTTCGGCGCTGAGAACTTCTTCTTCATCATCAGTAGGCTCAACGTTTACGGGAGCGCCCTTATAAAGAGGGGAGCCCGTAGAAAGGGTATCAGGGTCGACGACAACATTCGCCCAGATAGCCCTTGGCATGAACACGTGCCCAGGCTGGACTGAATCCGTACATTTCGCATAAACAACAATAGAATGTTTTCCGTTGCTGCTTGTTACTTTTACCTTATTAGGGGAACCAAGGGACACGAAATCCACAGGAGAAATCCAGCAGGACGCACATTCCTGAGTGTAATCGTCCGTGAACTTGTCCCCGCCTTTTGCAAGCCTGCCTTCATCAATTGTACTTCCGGAAAGGAGTATTACTTCCATGTTTCTCACCTCAGAGCTCCGGATTTGCATCTGCAGACACATAGAGAGCTCCTTTTGCCCTCTTGCTGATCGCATAGTCCCCTGTAAACTTCTTGAATTCGCCTATTAACTCAACTTCGCCCGAAGTGACCTTGTTTTCCATAGATACGAATTCGAAACCAGGTGAGAAGCGCTCAATTTTGCCCCCGATAACTATGGTTCCGCCTGCCATTTCTGCGCCCACGCCGCGGAGAGCTCCACCATTTACGACAATAAGCCCGCCGTTCTGACGAATTCCGCAAAAGCTTTCAACGTTGCCTTCCACGAGAATTTCTCCGCCGTCCATGCCGCCTCCGAGCTGGTGCCGGGCTGAACCTTCAATCACTATGCGGCCGCCTTTCATGCCGTGCCACTTGCCTCTGTAAGCACAGCCCACGTGGTCACCTGCATTGCCTTTAATATGCAGGAGACCGCCTAGCATTTCCATGCCGGCCCAGGAATCCACATCTCCATAAACGACGATCTCGCCTCCTTTCATCCCGGTCCCGACATGCATGCCTGCAGAACCTTCAATTTCGATTTTTCCTGCGCTCATGCCTTCTCCGATCCTTTTGACCCTTTTTGCGTCCCCTTTTATACGGATCAGAGTCTCGGCTGCAGAACTGCCCCCATTGCCTATCACGTCAAAAAACTCGGAAAGAGGATGGGTTTTTGGCCCCTGCCAGATTGACAGCATTCCTATTTCTTCGGCACTTTTGCCTGCAAAGGAATCAGGAGTTATAACATCGGCTTCCAGTTTAATGTCAATCGCTTTTTTAGGAATAAGTGTTACTTCTTCCATTTCTCCGGCACCTTTGCCGGCTTCGGTCTTTTTATGAATAAGAACTCCCTCTGTCATTACTTCACCTCTCACTGTTAACCTTTATGGGAGTCGGATTTGCCAGATACTTCTCTGGAGTCGGGTAGTTAGCAAAGCCCAGGGTGTAGTACCTGAACCACTCCTTCACATCGGCCAGCATCTCCTTTTCCCGCTCGTCTTCTACATGTACTTCGGAATAATAAGTCCGCTTCTCAGGCAAGGAAACAACCTCTCCTTTAACGGCCACGATTTCTCCATCCTTCACGGTATATTCTGCCTTCCTGAAGGCCTGGAGAAGAGCCTCATAGTTATTCGGATCAAGCTGCTGCGGGTTTATGTTGTAGACGGTAACATCCCCGTCCGCGCCCACACCAAGAGAACCTTTTCTGTGGGCCATGCCAATTGTCCGGGCAGGGTTAGCTCTGGTCAGGATCGCAAGGTCATAGAGGGAAAGTTCACGGTTTATGCCTCCTAGTTCGCTCCGATCATTTGCCCACTTATGGCATTCACTGAAGGTCTGTTTCCTGAAAGCCTCGGACATGATCCAGGTCATAACCTCAGGATATTTCGAGAATGGGCCACCGTTGGGGCTGTCCGTGGTCATGATGGTCTTCCAGGGGTCATTGATAAGCAGGAGACATTCAAGTCCCATTGCCCACTGCAGACTGTGTACGGGGTTGGACTTGAAGTATGTAAAGGGAAGGACACCAGAGCCACACTCCATTTCAATGTCGGTATTAGACCATTTGTTTCCTGTAAGGGTGTAAAGGTCATGAATAGCAGGCCCATCTCCTGTCATAACCGTGGCTTCTCCGAAGGGTGTGCATCCACTGTCGATTACTACATGGTCTTTGTTGTTGATGTAGTCTGCAATCTCTTTTACTCCAGATTCACAGTCTCTCCAGCTGGTGCCTGCAAAACTATTGAACATCAGGTGGGTGAGGTATACGGAACGGTCCCTTGCAGGGTCCATTTTTGTTTCAGCCCATTCAACATCCATGTTCTGTCTGGTCTTTACTCCATCAGGGATTTTGAGAGAATCTTTAGTAATTGTATAACAGCCAGGGTGTCCCAGGTTGTTTGCATGCAGGTGGACAGGCATTGGCATGCCGAGGCGCTCGTTGATCTCAGTAAGCCCTTTTATAATCTCTCTTGGGGTAATTCCGAAATGGATGTTGGCTTCATCAAGAGTAGTTATGTTTTTACCCCAGCCCCAGTTTTCTACTCCTGCAGGGTTGACACATTTAATTCCATAGGTCTTGTGAGTCTTCATCATCCAGGCTACATAAGCCGCAGCCTTTTCCATATCTCCGTCCCTGAGATAGCGCATCAAAAAGAAGTTATTTCCGAGTACCAGATATCCTCCCATGTCAAGGATCGGTGTTGCACGCATCTCTTCATGGGAATGGCGGGCTTCAAGAGGAGGAACCGCAGCTTCAAAAACTGTTGTATAACCCATTGCCGCGTAGTCATATCCCTGTTTGTAGACAGAAGGGACGGTGTAACCTGACCCAGAATGGGTAAGTGAGGTTTTCTTAAGATTTGCTTTATAATGGTCTTCAGGACGCATCGACCTGCCGGCGTTAACCTTTGCTCCAGCGACGTGAGAATGAGAGTCAACTCCTCCAGGCATTACAGTCATACCAGAGGCATCAATAACCTTTGCATTTTTCAGTTCACCCGCAGAAAGCTCTCTTACAACTTTTCCGTCTTTGATAAAGACATCCATTATTTCCCCATTTATTTCGTTCAGGGGATCAAAGACGTATCCGTTCTTGATTGCAATAGTTCCTGCCATTTATTCCACCTCTCTTTTTACAAGCCTGATCGCATCAACAGGGCAGATCATGGCACAGGCTCCATCTGCTCCACAGACTTCCTGGTTTACGACCGAAATTCTTCCGTTCTTAACCTCGAGAAGAGCTTTTTCGTCCATGTCATTAAGGTACCCTGCAGCAAGTTCACGGTTATTGAGAGCATTGACCGGACAGACAATCACACAGTTCCCACAACCCAGGCATGCAGCTTCGTCGGTTTCCAGGCATGTGCGGAGCAGAGCTGCCGGTGCAGGGGTTTCAAGCAGTTTTTTCTCAAGAACGCCCTTTTTCTCCACATCCGGGAGAATCGCAGTTTTTCTGACATCAATTGCTTTCACAGGACAGGCAACTGCACAGGCCCCGCAGTAAATGCAGGCATCCAGTCGGTGAGTGATCTTTTCGACTCTTTCCCCGGGTTTTGCCTTTTTATTGAATAGGGCATTTGCAGGACAAACATCAATACAGGTATGGCAGGCCTGACAGACGTCCTCAGCCCTGGTCCAGCGCCCTTCAAAGGGCTTTTCCACGGAAATAGCATTCACAGGACAGACTGCAGCACACCAGCCGCAGTGGACGCAACATTCCGTATCAATATGGGTCTTTCCTACCAGCTTCAGTTTTCCGTCCTTTGAAATTTCACGGGTGACTTCAATACAGCCCTGAGGGCAGATGTCCTCACAAAGTCCGCAGTGGACGCAGCTTTCATTTACTGACGTTGGTTTCATCGCCCTGAAAAGGTAGGACATATCAGCCAGGGTTTTTCCTTCCTGCTTCAATTCAAGAGCACCTGTGGGACAAACTTTTGCACAAATTCCACAAACAATGCACTCTCCGCTGTCCTTTATTTCCAGGAAATCAGCATCTAGAAGCCCTCTTCCTATAGCACCAACAGCTCCAACTGCCAGGTTGCCTTTGGGGCATGCCTGCACGCAGGTGCCGCAGCCAATGCATTTTTCGGGCGAATAGATCAGCTGCTTGTCTTTTTTTTCGGCAAAGACAGCCAATCGCATATCATTTTGCATTTTACTTACCTCTTTAACGTTATTCTGTGCATTCGCCGCACAAAAGTTCATTATCGTGTTGAATGAACATCTCACCGCAATTCTTACAGCATTGTATCTGTTTTTTCCTTCGAACCGGAACTTCTAAGTCCACAAGTTTCCAGGAATACACTTTTTCTCCTGCAGCGAGAAGAATTGGTACAACCTCCTCATGAGGAAGCTTTTCAGTGTTCAGGTACCAGGCATGGAGTTTTGGATAGTCCTTTGTCTTCTCATGGTCGAGGATGATTCGGACACCTTTTATGCTGTGAACTCCTTCTGGAGCCTGTTTGTTTATTGTAACCGCCATTTTCCCCCAATTCATGATCTTTAACCCATTGTTTCCAATGGTTGCTCCGGCAAGAATCTGGAAAGGGTCAGGCATGCAGCTTTTTGTTTCACAGGTCACATATATGCGCTCCCCTTCCTGGATATTGAGCTCTCTTCTTGCAATATTGAGCATCTGGATGCCGATTAACGCCCCTGAGGTCAGGAAGCCGTGAAAGGGGACAAGCTTTTCAATCTGTGAAAGCAGCTCAGGGTCCTTTACCTGCTTCAGGATTGCCTCCATATTGTGTTTTTCTTGATCTGAATTCTTATGCAATATGTACACCACCGTGGGATCTACCGTTATGTTTAAATAAACATAACGCTAAAAATATTGATTACAGATATGGCGAATTCAATACAGCCAGCATATTTGAAGGAATAATTCATATAAATTCCAACATAACGCAGAAGGATGCACTGTATTTATAGGTAACTTTTTTACAGGAAATTATTGATTTGTAATATGGTACAGGGGCGAAATTTCAATATACAGGACAGAATCCTCCGTAATTGACCGGACACAAAAAAACCCCGCCAGAACTATAACTTCTAGATATGTAAAGCTCAACATACCTATAAAAACGGAAGACTGGGCTTTTACGCTCAAATATATAATCAAGTATTTTATAAAATTATCGATCGAAAGGAGATTTTCCTTTGAGGATCTCAAATTAGCTCTGAAAATTCCAGATCTAATTTGACAACTCTTTCTTTAAAACCTGATTAAGGTTGCCACCATAGAATAACAGAGAACTGACTATAGAATAACAGAGAACTAACGGACTTAAAGAAATAAAGAATAGGTTTTTAAGCCAAAATTCTAATTTGAGAGCCTCTCGACATAAAGCTGATCAATTTCGTCAAGCTTCTGGGTGAATTCCGGGAAAATTCTTCCAGCATTCTCATCTCTGTGGCTCCTTTCTCGTCTACGTGGTTCCAGGTTCACGCTTTTATGACGATATCTACTTATAGTAATTTCATTATTTAAACGTTAGTTCAAATTATTTTGAAATCCCTGTTTAGATATATTATACGCATGCTTATTTTCGACCCAGAAAGTAATCGAATTATCCTCTTCTAGGTTATAACTAAGGAATTTTTCGGATGTGCTATCGAAAACCTGCGTATTTTTTCCAGCATCTATATTTACATTTACAAGGGCAGCAGCACCATTTGTTCGTGCATTAAATGTGACAGAGTGTTCAGTACGTTGAAGGTTCTCAAAGCTGGCATGATATGTGTTTCGGTTTATTTGACCATACTCATAAAAAGAGACTATGGATATATTATTTGAATCATAATTATCTACCCAGTTTTGAAATTTGGAGCGGCTAATTGAATACTTTATAGCTGGGTCCAGATCAAGTTCATGGGTAAAAACCGGATGTACCATACCAGCTCTGGATGTTGTTTCCCACCATTCCCATGTGTCATCGTCCAGATTCCCAACAGTGTTTTCTGCATGAATTCCCGAATCTCCGTTTCTCCAGAACATCCCCAAGTTTTCATACGCATAAATAGCATGTATAACAGTATCTCTGTTTCTCATGGAGCACCAGCTTGTTGGTTTTCGCCCTATTTTTTCATAAACGTACGAGTAGCCTTTATCCATTATTTTATATGCTTGCTCAAGTGGGAAGCTATTCAACTCTTTAGAGTAATGTACTCCTACATCCCATGAATCATTGATGACCAGATTGCGCAAGTATTCAAGGTCCGTTTCACTACACTGCTCAAGGAGCTCGATATCAAACCATATCGTTCCTTTGTGCTTTTTACTGTTCAGGTAGCGTATGCCCTGTTCGGTTGTATTTCTAACATGCGGCCCATCAAGTCCAAAAGCTAGCATTCTATTGCTTCCAATCGCAGTTATGAACTTTCTATCTGTTGTCTGGTTTATACTGTATATGTCAACATCCAGGTACGTTCCTTTCCCAATTATAAAAGAAGTGATCTTGATGTACCCGTTTGAAAAATCTATATACGGTAATTTCTGCCTGTCGGTGTTATAAAATGGGGTCACTATACAGTTGCCATCTTTCGTGTAAATAGTGTTTGTTTTATTATACCCATCAAACGTGATCTCAAAATCTGATCTTCCTGCCTCATTCCCAATGCATATGGTTTCAGATCTAATATCCTCAGAAGAGTCTTTAAAATAGCTTTTTAATATAGTGCTGTTATTTATTTTTTGAATGATCAGCTTTGAACCGGGGCTATTAAGTTCAACAAAACTTTTGGGATCATCCGTGCTTATATCTATCGAGATTTGGTAGGTACATTTAACCATTGGTATAAGACTACAGATATAAAGAGATCCAGTTCTTCTTGGTTGCTCTCTATAGTGAATTAGTGGTATGGAAGCGGCTTCACAGAATCTGTAAGCCTCTGAAGATTTAATTAAATCTGCTGTATACTCATTTATTCCGGATTTTAAAATAGCGTCTGCAGCTGGTAATAAACTGTTAGGGAAACAGGAACCTCTTGTGACTTTATAGTTTAATTCTTTTGAGATATTGAGAGAAATCTCTGATTTCAGAGTCCCGTAAAGTGCAGAATATAGTTTGTCATAAATCTTCTTATTACCCTGAAGTTTTGCTATGAAAATATTATTCGGAATACCTTTAGCTTTAGAGTAATTTTGTGAAAACAATGTGAGAGTGCCCTGGTCAATATGCTCATGGAGTTTTGGAATAATCTTACCAGGGTAAGCTTTAGCTCCTCCAATATATAAACTGCTTAAAACAAATAGTGCAGGATGAAATATTTTTTGATGACAACGGCTGTCCACCAAACCACCACATCAATTTATATCCATTTTCCAATTCGACTCTTTCTGTTTAATTCAATTCCCGTCTGAACAGCCGTTTAAGCCCGAAACATTATTGCATGATATTTGTACTCATAATACATTGAACGTACGTAAATCATTCTAAAACCGTGCTTATTTGCAATCTCTTCAACTTTGTAGGGGTTGTGGGCAAACCCGAGAATATCTTTGGGATGATTTTTCAGGCTTGCCGATATTATAGTCCGAAACTCAAAACCTATTTTGTGTAAAATACTGAGGCAACTTGCATTTCGCGAGAATAGCCCAATTTTCCATAATGGGTACAGGCGTGAGTCCAATAAGTCAAACAGTACTATTTTGCCTCCTTTATTCAGATACTTTGATGAATTAACAATAAATGCATCAATTTCTTGAAATGTTAAATACTGAATTACTCCGGCTGCAGTTATTCGGTCAAAAGATGTATCCAAATTCTCCCAGAGTGTCTCATGGTCAGCAAGGATTAGATCTATGTTTTGACATTTTTTTCTCTCAATTCTTTTACTTGCTTCCTCAAGCATGGATTGGGAAAAGTCCACTCCTACAAGCTGTTCATACTTCTGAGCATAGTAAGTCAGGAGTTCTGCGGCTCCACACCCAAAATCAAGAAGCGTACTACCCCCGTCAAGGTGGTATAGTTTTTCCCTTGCTTCCATAGCAAGAAACCCCTCGGATGAACATCTGTGCCCGCCATGCTTTTTATCCTTGAAAAATTCTTTCCAGATATTTTTTGGTTTTGACATGTTCTTCGGACTCCCAAATCTTGCTCATTTCTATATATCTTCCCGGATAATCTGTAATTTTAGATAAATAATTTTATAACTGTTAATTGAACTGGCTCTTAACTGTAAAAGAGATTAAAAAATTTTAATTTCATACATATGTGTTTAAATATTTATAATTTTCGAACTTGAATTATGAGGTCATACATGAAATGACGAGGTTCCTAAAATATTACTTTTCACAATTCAAGTGATTCAAACATAATAACAAAGACTTTTATTGCTAAGAATGATTATTTGTGTAATGGAGCTAATACAATTATCACTTTGATTCAAATTATAAACATAAAAGTGGACTTTGAAATCAACAATGGTAAATAGATATCCCATAAAAATCACAAATAGATAAGAATAAACACGGATTGAAACCAACTGTCTTTATTTATGTTCATCTGTGATTTTATTGAGATAGTATGAAAATCGATGCATATAAAGCATTTCCTAAAATGAGAAATTTGAAGATATTTTTATTATTCCTTAGCTGCTTTTTATTATTCCTTAGCTGCTTAATAAGACTACTTTTGAATCGGATCAATCCCTATGGTCGAGAAAAATATCCCTGAAGAAGTTATTAAAAGCCTGCAATCGGTCTGCCAGTTACATGAGGAGGCGGTCTGCAATCACGATAAATGCAAGGAGTTTAGCGAAAACCTGTCCTCACTTTTAATCAGGCTCGAGGATATTGAGCTTTATCGGTTGGCTGATAGACTTATGAGCGTTCTTCTGAACTGCAAGCCAAAAGAGGCTTCTCACTGTGAGAAAGCAAACCTTGTAGGGGAGATGATGAAAGGGATAACGAAAGAAGCTAAGCGAGCGGCCGGAAAATGAGAAGCTAAGCTTCCTTATTTATTGAAGGTGTTTTCCAGGCAGCATTTGCATCATTTCACAGGAGAAAAAGGAGTTGCTTGCTTTTTTCAGTTAATCATTTATATTTTTCAAGATTTGCTCTTTCTTGGAGAGTTAAAAAATGGCAGTTTTCAGCTTTTAAGGTACGGATTAGGACTTTAAGATTCTCGAGGGCTTTTTCTCCAGTATTGAACCTGCAATCCAGGCGTATTGGCATGTTCGACATATCCACGAACTCCCAGGGATGGACAAAGACCACTGGAGCTTTTGAGCGCTTGAGCAGCGGGAGAAAAAAATCAGGCCGCAGCCTTAGAAAAGAAGAGGTAACTGTGGCAGGAATCCTAATTATCCTGCTTTCTATTTTGCCCTGGAAAAATGGAGGTTTATATATAGCAAGGGAGGAATCGTACAGGAAACCCTCTTCTTCCAGGAGCTTAAGGTAATTTTTCGGGAACTGGAGATTTGGAGCCCTGAAAGAGACCAGTTCTCTTTCAAATTGCCTTAGAACCTTTCCAGCCTGTTTAAGAGCGATTCTGGCTTCTGCTATGTCCATACGGTCAAAACGTGCATGGGTATACCCATGGCAACCAAGCTCATGTCCTTCTTCAGGAACTCTATATATAAGGTCCGGATACTGTTCAGCCATCACTCCGGTAACGAAGAACGTTGCGCTTATCTCTTCTTTTTTAAAGAGGTCAAGCAACTTAGGCAGCCCTTCTTCCATGCCTCTCGTGCTTGTAAGCATTGGGGGACAGTCTTCTTCCACATCAACGGTTATTGTGATATTTTTCATAAATAACACTTGTATATACCATGCTTGTCTGCTCACATATTAGGTTCCAATCATATTTTGAAAGCTCTCTAAAAGCCTTCCCAGCAAAGGAAGCCCTCTGGGCTGGATTTTCTATCAGATCCTCAAGATAAGATGAAAACTCGGAAAGGCTGTCTGCAAGGTAGCCATTTACGCCGTTCTTAATAATGTCCGAGACCCCACTATTATTCATTGCAACAACAGGAACCTTTTTTGACATTGCTTCCAGAATCGAAATTCCAAAAGCCTCATTAACTGAGGGAAGAGCAAAGATATCTGCCTGCTCCAAATACCCAAGTACTTTTTCCCTTGGAACTTCCCCGGTAAAGTAGAATTTTTCGGATAAACCAGACTTCTCTGCTGTTCTTTCCAGTTTTTCCCTGAGTGGGCCGTCTCCGACCATTACAAATAACAGATTATCATGTTTTTCCAGAAGTGAAGGGGCGAGGTCTATAATATTCTGGACCCCTTTCTTTTTTGTCATACGTGCGACTGTGACGACTAGAGTCTTTCCTTTCGTATCTACAGGAAGAGGATCTTTGATCACGCAGCCTTCAGAATCAATGCCATTAAAAACCCGATAAATAGGTTTTACTGTCATCAGCTTTGAGTCCGTTTTAACTGCCGAACTGACAGCAATTACGGCATCGGCATATTGTAAAAGCAACTTGCCTGCAAGATATAAAAAATGGCGGTATGGCGTATCTCCGACAAGGGAATGGTTTGTTACTACTACAGGAATTCCAAGTTTTTTGGATGCAAGAAGAGCGCCCATACCAATAGGAGAATCCAGCCCATGGGGGTTGACAATCTCATAACTTCCGTTCTTCAAAAGGCTGAAGAGCTCTTTATACGCATTTGGCATGAGAAAACGACTCTGTCCGGGTAAAGCCCTGCCTTTGACCCTTATAACTGAAACCCCGTCTCGGATACTGTATTCAGGGATGCCTGGATAGCTTCTTGTAATAATGCTTACCTCATGGCCGTGCATGCTCAGGGTTTTGGCAAGGGTATGCATTGAATACTCGATTCCTCCGACTTTTGGAAAATACCAGTCACTGATCAGTGCAATTTTGTATTTTTCCATATCTTAAATCCCCCATAATGAAACAAGTACACGAATCCTATTGCGCTGCTGAGCCCAAAGGAGATAAAACGCTCAAGGAAGACGAAGCTGCTTGCTGAAGCGAGTGACAGCCCTAAGTAGAGAAGAACCGGGATAAGACCTCCTTCAACTATCCCAAGCCCCCCAGGAGTAATTGGCAGGCTTCCAAGCAGCAGGTATAAAATAGAGACTGTTGCAATAAAATGTAGAGGAAGAGGAAGGTTCAGGGATAAAGCAATCAGCTTGAGACGTATTATATCAAGAACCCAGACTCCAGAGGATAAAAGCAGAACTGAAATAAAGGAATTATGAAGTTGTCTCCAATTCTCGTAAATTCTCCTGAGAAAGGGAGATAATTTTTCTCGAAAAACCCATATCAATACTCCTGTTATGAGGAAGACTGAAAGCAATAAATAGGTTGAGCTTAGCGTTAGACTATTTTTCATGGGTAAAAATCTGATCTCTAGTGAGGGGAATGAGTACAGAACATAAATTAATAAGATAGTAATGGGTATTGCTTCAACCAGCCTTTCGAAGAGAATTGACACGAAAGCATTAGTAAAACTTATTCCAAACCGCTTGTTAACCCAAAATATCCGGAGTGGTTCGCCTCCAGCCCGGCTTGCCGGAGTTAGATTATTTGCAAATATTCCTCCGAAAATAACGGGAACAAGATCTGTAGGCTTAAGATTATAACCAAGGCAGGAGAGAACCTTCTGCCAGCGGATTGCGAATAAGTATACACTCAGAAGGTAAACTAAAAATGCCAGAATAAAATAACGTATTTTAGTTTCACTGAGAATTTTCAAGCTTTCTCCCATGATAGGTACAATATCTCTCCAGTAGATGTGGATCAGAACTACTCCTGCTGTAAGCAGTAAAAGAGTTGCTATTGCGTTCTTCAAGTTTCTCCGGTTCAAAAATACACCTTCAAAGGAGCTCTGAGTAATATTATATTGCAAGTATGTTTTTTCACTAATTAAAAGTCTGCCTCAATGTGAATTTTTTCCTAAATTGGGTTTGATTTATGCTCATGATCTGGCTACTC
>DADO01000042.1:50127-50557 GCA_002509325.1 Methanosarcina sp. UBA402
TATATAGCCGAAGCTTGAAACTCACTAAATATACCATTCATCTTCTACTCTAGTACCCCATTTTAGTTTCAGGCTCTTTTTATATAATACCTGTCATCATAGTCATTTTTACGATTTTAAGCTTCCACTTTGAGTTCTTCATTTAAATCTATCCTTCTTTACAGGCTTTTTTCTATACTTCTTCCTTTGAATGGAAATAGTGTTAATAATCTTGAAAAGAGTTCTAAAGCAAAAGTGTCTGTGAGTTTTCGGAAAGAATAAAATAGGAAAACAGGTGTGATCTAATAGTTGTCACAGACGTGTGATCTAATAGTTGTCATAGGTAATTCTAAAATATATCATATAACCATTACAATCAAAAATGCAGAATGTTTAGATATAATATAAGATTTGGTTATTTTAGATATAACCCTAATTTGACAGATTCTGC
>DADO01000042.1:50851-55402 GCA_002509325.1 Methanosarcina sp. UBA402
TGTATGCTTCTGTCAAATTTGGGTATAATATAAGATTTGGTTATAATTATTATATCCATTACACTCTATTCACCTGACTTTAATCAAATTTTGGTGCTTTCATACGGTAAAGAAAGTCTACAATATCATATTTTAATCTAATATTTTACTGGAGGTAAGAAACATATGAGAGAAGGTCCGGACCCTTTTGGGGTAAGAGATACCATTGAAACAGCTGCCGGAAACGCTACGATTTACAGATTGGGCAAACTGGAAGAAAAAGGTTTTGAGGGAACTTCCCTGCTTCCTTACTCTATAAAGATCCTGCTGGAATCCCTTCTCAGGCATGCGGACACTGAAAAGCATTTAATAGCTGCCGAGGATGTAGAGGCTCTTGCTCGCTGGAGCCCTGAAAATGTAAGTGATAGGGATATTCCGTTCATTCCGTCAAGGGTAGTTATGCAGGATTTCACAGGCGTTCCAGCTGTAGTAGACCTGGCAGCACTTCGTTCAGCAATGCAGCGCCTTGGAGATGACCCCGCGAAAATAAACCCTATTATTCCTGTCGACCTTGTTATTGACCACTCGATTCAGGTGGATTCCTACGGCACGGCATATGCCCTTGAGGAAAACGAGAAAAAGGAATTTGAACGCAACAGGGAACGCTATTCTGTCATGCGCTGGGCTCAAAAAGCCTTTGACAATTTAAGACTCGTGCCCCCAGGGAGGGGAATTATCCATCAGGTTAACCTTGAGTACCTGACCCCACTTGTGCATTCCAAGGAAAAAGATGGAGAGTTATTTGCATTCCCTGACACTCTTGTAGGTACAGACTCGCACACTACAATGATCAATGGAATTGGAGTCGTTGGGTGGGGAGTTGGAGGCATAGAAGCCGAAGCCGTAATGCTCGGACAGCCTTACTATATGCCTGTGCCTGAGGTCGTGGGCTTCAAACTCTATGGAAAACCTGCTCCAGGAGTCACAGCTACAGACCTTGTCCTGACTATTACGAAAATCCTGAGAAATGAGGGAGTTGTCGGCAAATTTGTGGAATTCTACGGGCCCGGATTAAGTTCACTGAGTCTTCCAGATAGGGCAACGATCTCCAATATGGCTCCTGAGTATGGGGCAACCCTTGGAATTTTCCCACCTGATGCCGAGACTCTTGATTACCTGCGAAGAACTGGCAGGAGCAAAGAGCAGGTCGACCTTGTGAAAAAGTATCTTGAAGCTCAGGACCTTCTCTATTCGGTTAACAAGCCTGAGCCTGTTTTCAGCAGAACCCTGGAACTTGACATGGGCACGGTAAAGCCCTGTCTTGCAGGTCCAAAGCGCCCTCAAGACCAGCTCTTTTTGAGTGAAGTGCCTGAAAACTACCGTAAAAATATGCAGCAAGCTTTTATTCAAAAGAAAGAGTCAGGACTTGAACTTTCCACAGACCCTGCTTACCAACGCTGGATAGGGGAAGGAGGGACGCCTGTAGAGGAACCTGAAATTCCTGGCGCAAAAGAAGTAGAAGAAGTAATAGAAGCTGGGCCCCTGGAAAAAGCCTTCAGGGTAAATCATGGTTCTGTAGTGATTGCAGCCATTACCTCCTGTACCAACACTTCAAACCCTTCGGTTTTGATAGGAGCCGGGCTACTCGCAAAAAAGGCTGTAGAAAGAGGTCTGCATGCCAAGCCTTTTGTAAAAACAAGTTTCTCCCCTGGCTCAAGGGTAGCCACGGAATATCTAAAAACTGCAGGACTTTTACCCTATCTCGAAGCTCTTGGTTTCCACCAGGTTGGGTATGGTTGCATGACCTGTATAGGTAACAGTGGACCTTTACCTAAAAATGTTGCTAAGGAAATTCGGGAAAAAGATCTTACTGTTGCAGCTGTAGTCAGCGGAAACCGGAACTTTGAAGGTCGGATTAGTCCGCTTGTCAAGGCAAACTACCTTGCATCTCCGCCTCTTGTCGTGGCTTATGCAATCGCAGGTACTGTGAATATCAACCTTGAAACTGATCCTCTTGCTTATGATCCAAATGGGCGTCCTGTTTACCTCAAGGATATCTGGCCTGCAGACGAGGAGATCAGGAATGCTGAAAAAAGCAGTATCAAACCTTCAATGTTCGAAAAAGAGTATTCCGGTGCTCTCGAGGGCCCCAAACTCTGGAAAGAGCTGGAAGCTCCGACAGGGACCCTTTACGAGTGGGATCCGACATCCACATATATTCAGGAACCTCCATACTTCATGGATTTCCCGCTTACTTCGCCTGTGCCTGAGGATATAAAAAATGCAAGGGTTCTGGCTCTTTTCGGGGACAGCATTACTACAGACCATATCTCCCCTGCAGGAGATATCCCGTCAGATAGTCCTGCAGGCAAGTATCTGACCTCCTGGGGCGTAAACCCTGAAGACTTCAATTCATATGGGTCCCGCAGGGGCAATCATGAGGTAATGATGCGCGGAACTTTTGGAAATATCCGGTTAAGGAACAGACTCGTGACCAGGGAAGGAGGCTGGACTACATACCATCTCCGGGAGGAGGACTTCCCTGGGGAAGAATCCTGCGGAGGGATCCCGATTTATGACGCAGCTATGCTTTATGCGGAAAATAACATTCCTCTGATAGTTATTGCAGGAAAGGAGTATGGGACAGGCAGTTCCAGGGACTGGGCAGCCAAAGGCCCACTCTTGCTTGGGGTAAAGGTGGTTATTGCCAAGTCTTTCGAGCGTATCCACAGAAACAACCTTGTCGGTATGGGAGTTCTTCCTCTTCAGTTTAAAGAAGGTGAAAATGCCGATACCCTGGGCCTCACAGGAAAAGAAAGCTATGATATTTTTGGCATTGAATACATGGAGCCTAATGGAGAGCTTACTGTAAGGGCAAAGGACGAAAACGGGAGCGAAGTTCAATTCCAGGTAATACTGAGGCTGGATTCGGCTGTGGAAATAGAGTACTACAGAAACGGCGGGATTTTGCATAAGTTCCTGCGGGATTCTGTGAAGAAAAATAATAGTTAATAATACCAGATTTGCACAGAAGTGTAATATCAGATTTGCACAGAAGTTTTATTGAAAAGGTTCTGCAAGCTTTGCATGGAGATTCCTGCTTCTTTGGAACCTTTTCTTTTACCTTACCGAAAAAAATGTTGTTAATTATTTCAGGGCTTTTTGAGGAAGATATATTCTGAAAAACAGTTTTATGTCTAATACAACTAAGTGGTTTAAAGCCGTGGCTTCCCTAATTTGGGAAAATAGTTGTAAAGATCTAGAGATACAATTTCAACAAATTTAATATACTTATTCGATGATAATAGGAATGCATTGGCGCCCTATTTCTGGGTCTAGTAAGGGCCCCTTCCTTTTAAATCTTCCACGTATAAGTAGAGGATTCCCCAAACTTCAAAGTTTTTTGAAAAATCCTCTTGGCATAACTGTGAGGTAGAAAATGAGTAAAAATATATGTTTCATAGACGGGTTGGAGGGTATTCTGAAATACAGGGGGATAGACATTAACCAGCTGGTTGACCTTCCCTATGATGCAATTTCTTATCTGCTTATCCTGGGAGAACTCCCTGGAGATCAGGAACTTGCTGAGTATTCAGCCTGTCTGCATGGGGCGCGTGAAGTCAACAGAGAGGTACTGGACGTTATCCACATGTGCAATTTCAATGTTGACTCTATGGAAGCGCTGCGTACAATTGTTTCTTTTATGTCACAGTTCGACCCGGACATTACTGACAGCTCTCCTGAAGGAAATACTAGAAAAGCCATAAGGTTAATTGCCAGGATCCCAACTGCAGTTGCTGCGCATTATAGAATAGTAAATGGGAACGAACCTGTACCCCCTGACCCATCCCTCTCCCATGGAGCTAACTTCCTGTACATGATAAGAGGAAGCAAACCAAGTCAGCTGGAAGCTGAGGTCATGGAAAAGGATTTTATCCTTAGCGCCGAACATGAATTAAATGCCTCTACTTTTTCTTCAAGAGTTACTGCCTCTACCCTTTCAGATCTCTATTCTGCCATTGTCTCCGGACTCTGCGCCCTTAAAGGTCCCCTGCATGGAGGGGCAAGGGCAGAAGTCATGACCATGATCGAAGAAATCGGCTCCCAGGAAAATGCTGAAAAAATTATTCTTGAAAAAATCGAAAAGAAAGAAAAGATTATGGGTTTTGGACACAGAGTGTACAAGACTTATGACCCCAGAGGCGCGATATTCAAACAGCTTTCCAGGGAACTCGCAGAAGCAAAAGGGGACATGTGCTGGTACGAAATCGCCGAAAAAATCGAAGAAACCGTTATCCGTGAACTTGTAGAGAAAAAGGGAAAGCCAATTTATCCAAATGTGGATTTCTACTCTGGAGTTATTTATAAGTATATGGATATTCCTCCTCAACTTGCAACTCCTATCTTTGCAATCGGCAGGGTCTCAGGCTGGATAGCCCACTGCTTTGAACAGTACGAGAAGAAAAGGATCATAAGGCCCAGGGCTTTCATGCTTGATGAATGTTAAGAGACTTCTCATCGTTTGCGGTTTTGATCAAACACAACTGCTGTGCCGCAACCGTTGCGCCGGTT
>DADO01000042.1:55585-66005 GCA_002509325.1 Methanosarcina sp. UBA402
TGCGCCGGTTGATCACGCCGATAGGGTTTTGGAGATAAGGATTTCAAATCCAAGCGTTACACTGTTTTTGATCAAATCTTTTCTCACAACCGTTGCGCCGGTTGATCACGCCGATAGGGTTTGGGGATAAGGATTTCAAATCCAAGCGTTACACTGTTTTTGATCAAATCTTTTCTCACAACCGTTGCGCCGGTTGATCACGCCGTTTCGACGTTATCCGTTTTTGATCAAACTTTTTTTGAAAAAGTTTGAGGTCAAGCATTTTTTTTAAAAGGCTTGCAGATAATCTTTTTATCATCTGACAGCTTTTTGATATCCAGATGCCCATGAGTTTTAGACATTTTATCGACCAGTTAAAAGAAAGTGGAAAGCTGGTGGAAATTTCGCAGCCTGTTTCACCAAGGTTTGAAGCTTCGAGGATTGCAAAAACCGCAAAAGCCCCGGTCCTTTTCCATAACGTTTCAGGTTCAAAGGTCATTATGAACCTGCTTGGATCAAGGGATGAACTGGCTTCCATACTTGGAGTTCCTAAAGAAGAAATAATAAAGCGGCTTTCGGAAGTTTCTCCGGAAGGTGAAGTACGGCTGGTGTCAGAGTCTCCAACTCTTGAAATAATTGAAGACCAGGTTGACCTGACAAAACTTCCTATTCTTACTCATTTTGAAAAAGATGGAGCCCCTTACATAACTGCAGGGATTGTAGTTTCCGAGTACGAAGGCGTGACTAATGCTTCTATTCACCGCCTTATGCTTGCAGGAAAAGATAAACTTGCAGCTCGTTTGGTCCCTCCAAGGCATACCTATCTCCTGCACAAAAAAGCCGCCGAGAAAGGCGAAACTCTGCCTGTTGCAGTCGTGCTCGGCTGTGACCCGACAATTATTTACGCGACTTCGACGAGGGTCCCGGTAGAAAAAGAGTTTGAATACGCAGCCGCTCTGCGAGGAGATCCTGTTGAGCTTTTTGAGTGTGCAAATGGGGTAAAGGTCCCTCATGCTGAGATTGTGCTTGAAGGCTATATTGATCCTGTAGAGAAGATTGATGAAGGGCCGTTTGTGGATATTACGGGAACCTATGATGTGGTAAGAAAAGAACCTGTTATCCATATTACCCGGATTATCCACAGAAAAGACCCGATTTATCACGGGATTCTGCCAGCTGGTCCCGAACATCTCCTCATGATGGGCGTGCCTTACGAGCCAAAGATTTACAGGGCTGTAGGAGAGGTTACCACCGTCAAAAACGTGGTATTGACAGAAGGAGGTTGCTGTTATCTCCATGCAGTCGTTCAGATTGAAAAGCAGACTGAAGGAGACGGGAAAAATGCCATCATGGCAGCTTTTGCAGCCCACACGAGCCTTAAACATGTAGTGGTTGTGGACAAAGATATAAATATTTTTGACCCGAACGATGTTGAGTTTGCAATTGCCACGAGGGTAAAAGGAGATATGGACATTCTTATTGTTCCAAACGTCCGAGGCAGTTCCCTGGATCCGCGAGGAGCTTCTGACGGGACGACCACAAAAGTGGGAATTGATGCTACAAAAGTTCTTGTAGAAAAGGAAAAATTTGAAAGGGCAGTAATTTCGGGAGAATAAATAAAAAATTATTTCAAGCATCTGGCAATTACCGAGTGAATTTCAATGTATCTTACAAAAGAAGAAGAGCAAATCCTGAATGGGGAAGCTGGGGAGACTTTAAGGCAGGCTCTCGAAATCCTGGTGGCGCTTGGAGATATTTACGGGGCAGACAGGCTTATCCCCATCAAAAGCGCCCAGATCGCAGGGGTTTCCTACAAAACCATAGGCGATGCAGGCCTTGAATGGATTTCAGACCTGCAGGGCAAGGTTAAGGTTCCTGCAATTTTAAATCCTGCAGGAATGGATCTGGAAGACTGGAAAAGGCTCAGGATCTCGCCCGATTTTGCAGAAAAACAAAAATTGATTGTCCAGGCCTACGAAAAACTGGGAATTAAGTGTGAATGCACGTGTACGCCTTATACCCTTGAGGGTTTTGACGTCGGTTACGGCGACCACCTGGCATGGAGCGAATCGTCAGCCGTCTCCTATGCAAATTCCGTGATTGGAGCCAGGACAAATCGGGAAGGCGGGCCATCAGCCCTGTCTGCGGCACTTCTCGGGAAAACCGCAAATTATGGGTTCCATCTGGACGAAAACCGTGTGCCTGAGATCTCTTTTGACGTAGAATATCCACTGGAAAGATCAGATTACGGTGCACTAGGGTATGTAGCTGGCAAACTTGCAGGAAGCAAAGTGCCTGTTTTCCATCTCAGGAATTCTCCGGATGCAGATGAATTAAAAGCGCTCGGAGCTGCAATGGCAGCTTCTGGAGCAGTTGCCCTTTATCATGTGGAAGGAGTCACGCCTGATATATGCAGGCTGGATTTTGAGGAACCAGCAGAAAAAATAACAATTGAGAGAAAGCAACTTGATGAGGTTTATGAGAGCCTGAGAAAAACCTGCAAAGAACCCGAATTGATAACCATAGGGTGCCCTCACTGCTCGGCGGCCGAGCTTGAAAAAGCCGCCAAGCTTCTGAAAGGAAAAACCGTTTTAAAAGAGTTCTGGATCTTTACCTCAAGAGGACTTGCAAAACGCTATCCAGAATATATCAGGGCAATCGAAAAAAGTGGAGCTAAAGTTGTCTGTGACACTTGCATGGTAGTTTCTCCTGCTACCAATAACTATTCCTGCGTCATGGTAAACTCAGGAAAAGCTCTTGCTTACGTGCCAGGGATGTGCGGGGCTCAAGCAGTATACGGAAGTATGGAGGCATGTATTAAGGAGGCAGTCGGCGAAACAACAAACAAAGCAGGTGGTTCCTATTAAACTTAAAGGCAGGACAATTTCCAGAGGTTGTGCAAAAGGTGAAGTACTGCTCTCCAGAGATCCCATTTCCTTCCTTGGCAGTATAGACCCGAAAACCGGAGTTGTAATTGAAGAAAACCATGTCCTTGAAGGAAAATCAATCCAGGGTAAAGTCCTTGTTTTTCCCCATGGAAAAGGTTCTACAGTTGGCTCGTATGTTATGTATCAGCTGAAGAAAAATGGAGCTGCACCTGTGGCGATAATAAATCTGGAGACTGAACCTATAGTTGCAGTTGGAGCTATTATCTCCGAAATTCCACTTGTTGATATGCTTGAGAAGAACCCTTACGAAGTATTAAATAATGGAGACCTTGTTCTGGTTAACGGAAGCAGAGGATATATTGAACTTATCAAGCAGGAAACGATTAAAACTGAAAGCATTAAAACTGAAAGCGATTAAAACTGAAAGCGATTAAAACTGAAAGCGATTAAAACTGAAAAAATAATCAGTAAAATTGGAAACTAGTAAAATTGGAAACTAGTAAAATTGGAAACTAGTAAAATTGGAAACTAGTAAAGTTGAAAACTAGTAAAGTTGAAAAATAATCAGCAAAATAAATGACAATAATAAGTTCTGAAAGCTGAAAATGGATAAGTCCAAAAATGGCTTTGTAGAAAACCTATCTTAGTCAGATTCAGTAGGCTTTGGAATGAATAAGTAAAGATATATCAGATGATTCAGTCCAAATAAATGGAAATTTTTCATTTAAGAGGATTTCCACAGAGCCCTAAAAATTAAACTTTAAGCTTGGGAGATAGGAACTCCAAAATGAACCAAGAAAACCATAAGAAAGGCAAAGGAAAATTCAATGTCGAAGAAACGGTTTCGCGTTTATACCCTTTTATAGCCAGGGTTTTTGACGTGTATGAGATCCAGAATTCTGGAGAAACCCTTTATTTCTATGGAACTCCTAAAACCACGGCTGAAAATATTGAAGGAGTGCTCTGGGAGCCTCTACAACAGTTTGGGTTCGGACATACGCTGAAGTACGAGCTTGGAGAACACATAATTCTGGTTTTTCCTGAAAAGAAGGCAAAGGAAAAGACCTCGCTAAACCTTGTCCTTTTCATAGCAACCCTTTTTACGACCATGGTTTGCGGAGCCTGGATGCTCGGAGTGAATCTTGAAGAAGAGCCTCTCCAGCTTTTCCGGGGCTTATCTTTTACCCTTGCGATAATGGCTGTTCTTGGTTCCCATGAAATGGCTCACTATGCAATGGCCAGATATCACGGGATGAAGGCATCTCTTCCGTATTTCATTCCTTTTCCCACTTTTATTGGTACTATGGGAGCAGTAATTCACTACAAAGGACCTGTGCCCAGTCGAAAAGCGCTTTTTGATGTGGGAATTGCAGGGCCGCTGGTAGGCCTGCTCATGTCAGTCGTAGTTACTGTCATAGGACTTAACCTTGAAGCGCCTGCATCTTTGATGTTTGATCCTGGTCTGCCCCCTCTCTTCGTGATAATCCAGAACCTTGTTGGAACTACCGGAGAAAACCTTCATCCTGTTGCTTTTGCAGGCTGGGTAGGAATGTTCGTGACCCTGCTTAACCTTCTTCCTGCAGGGCAACTTGACGGGGGCCATATCCTCAGGGCCATGATGGGTAAGAAGGCTGAAAAGATTTCTTTTCTAATGCCGCGCATCCTGTTCCTGATAGGGCTTTATGTGATTTACTGGCTGAAGGAAGACGGATTTATATGGTTTTTCTGGGCTCTTCTCCTCTGGGTTTTTGCAGCAGCAGGGCATCCGTCACCCCTGCATGATAAAGTTAAACTGGATAAAAAACGCATCCTTCTAGGGATTATTATTTTTATTCTGGGCCTTCTCTGCTTTACTTTGATCCCTTTTAAGTCGATTCCCTGAAGGAATCCGGAATTTTAAAAAACGGAGGGAAAATGATGGACGTAAATTTCCGGTACAGCAAGAAAAATTCTTACAGCTTTGCAGTCCTTTCGCCTTTACTGCCGGAAGCCGGGTTTGTAGACAAACCTGTAAACGGGATAATGATCTACAGTTTTACAACGCGCCAGGCAGCAAAGGTTTTTATGGAAGTAAAAAATGCAGGTACGGATTCGATTTTCATTGCGGGAGGCCCTCATCCATCCGGGACTCCAGAAGAGACATTCGAATATTTTGATTACGTCGTGATCGGGGAAGGAGAAGAAACCCTTCCAGAACTTGTGAAAGTGATTCAGGAACGGGGAGATCCAGGAAAAGTCAGGGGCATTGCATTCAGGGATCCTAAATCCGGCAAAGTTGTCATAACTCCGAAAAGACCTTATGTAGATCTTGACTCCTATCCCTGTTTTGACCCTGAAAAACTTCGGGCTCCTATTGAAATCAGTAGGGGATGTCCGTGGGGCTGCAAGTACTGCCAGACTCCCAGGCTTTTCGGAAGAGAGGTCAGACACAGAAGTATAGACTCCATTGTAAAAAATGCAGGATATTATAATGACCTCCGTTTTATAGCCTCCAATGCCTTAGGCTACGGAAGTGATGGAATTCATCCCAGATTTGATAAGGTTGAGAAACTGCTTTTCGCACTTCACAAACTCCCTGGTAAGAAAATCTTCTTTGGAACGTTTCCTTCTGAAGTGCGCCCGGAATTCGTGACCGACGAATCGGCTGAACTTGTTAGGAAATATTGCGCAAACAATAGCCTTAGCCTTGGGGCTCAATCCGGTAGTGATCAAATTCTAAAGGAGATCCGAAGAGGGCATACTGTAGAAGACAGTATTTCGGCTGTTGAGTGCTGCCTGGAGCATGAAATAACTCCTGCGGTTGATTTTATCTTCGGCTTTCCCACCGAAACCGAAGAAGATCAGGAAAAAAGCCTTGACCTTGTCCGCTGGATCTGCAAGAAAGGCGGCACTGTAAGGGCTCATTATTTGGCTCCTCTGCCAGGAACTCCATATGCATCAGCCGTCCCAGTAGAAGTAAGTGATCGAGTAAGAAGAGAACTTGGAAAGCTTGCCCTTGGGGGCAAACTCACAGGATATTGGGAAAAACGCCGAAAATCTGAAAAAAGATTGAATTAAGGGATCGGGTTGAAAGCCGATATTTGAAATCAAGTTATTTGTATTCGGTTAAGGATTTTGTTAACCCAAAATTGACTACTCATATTCTAATCGCATATTGATATCCAATTTTGTAGTTGACGAAAATTACGATGAAAGTAATATGTTTGGAACAATTCGTATCTTAACCGAATCCAAATGGAGATCAAGTGAAATCAAGTATCGGCTTTAAAACCAGACTTCGTTGTTCTGATTCAAAAAACCACTGAGATAATTCCGCACAAGATATTTGCTTTGATCCTATTATTGTCTTCTTTTATCAACTCCAGTAACCTGAATTGAGTTTATGTCCATATTTTTATTCTTTCTAGCTCATTTTTAGTTCGTATTAAATTTCTGGGATATAATTATTCATTTGTTATTTTGGCTGAACCTGTTTTTCAAGTTAATTTTATTGATCTTGCACTTTTGATTGATCTTATACTACCGGCTATTCCTTTAATCAAATAGTACTTCGAGTTTTTGCTACTTTTTGGTGTCGATTGTGCATTTTTTGAGATTAGGAGGCTCTCATACTGACATGCATCTAATAAGGGAGGTTTTTCGTTTTTAGTCCCATCAGTAATAAAGTAATCAATGTATTTATAATTTGTTGCTACTAATTTGAAATTAAGTATACAACCTGAATGAAGTGCTGGATGAAGTGCTGGATGAAGTGCTGGATGAAGTGCTGGATGAAGTGCTGGATGAAGTGCTGGATGAAGTGTTTCAGCAGATTTGTGGCTCCCGAGTTCCGCTTCGGGAGCACGGGACCCTTTTCGCTCACTTCGTTCGCTCAAGAGGGTTATTCCTGAATTACCCGGAAAACGGCGTGATCAACCGCAAACTTTTTCAAAAAAAGTTTGATCAAAAACCCCTAGCCGCGGTTGCGGCCCAACGGTTGCGTATGAAAAATTGAAAAAAACACTGCTTTTTGTTGCTGCTTTCTGTGGTTACAGGAAGTTATTTAGGAAAGAACTCCAGAATTGTGTTTGAAGGCGGGCACCGATTCCATATCTAGCCAATAAACCACGCAAAACCACGCAGAACCACGCAGAACCACGCAGAGATGAACATGGATAAACACAGATAATTTCAATTATTTATTCTCCGTGTTTATTCATATCTATCACTGGTTCTTTTATGGGAAGCCCATTGACCAGTGTTGACTTCAAAGTCCAGTTTTGTTCTTTGTTTTCATAATTTGGCACTGATGCACTAGTTTACGGAGATATTTGTTACTTATTCAGGATTTGATGCTTTTTCTGCTCTTATGACCATTTGCAGGCCTTCCTGCATGAGTTCTTCGGCTCTCTCTTGCTTTTTTGCTTCGGCAAAGATTCGGAAAATTGGTTCCGTGCCTGAGGGACGAATAAGGACCCAGCCGTCATTGTACCAGATTTTTACCCCGTCGATTGTGTCCATTTTAAGCCCAAGGCCTGAGGCTTCGTATTTTACTTTTTCCATTGTGGCCTGCGTATTTACAGAAGGAATTTTGGTTTTTGCGTTGAAATATTGAGGTACACTCTTAGCAAGCTCGGAAAGCTTGTGTCCGTTAGCTAGGATTTCAAGGATTTTGGCACAGGCCATTGCTCCGTCTCTGCAATACTGATGTTTGGGGAAAATAAGACCTCCATTGCCTTCGCCTCCAAAGACCGCGTTTACTTCCATCATCTTTCGGGCGACGTTGATGGAGCCGACTGCGGTCCAGTAAAGTTCAACGCCTGCATCTTTTGCTACGTCGGCCATGCGTTGCGAAGAGCTAACTGGAGTTACTATAGGCCCTTTTTCGCGTTCAAGCATATATTTTGCCATCATAGCAAGCAGAACTTCTTCATTCAGGAATTCACCGTTCTCATCCATAAAGACGATTCTATCCGCATCCCCATCGTGAGCTGCTCCCAAATCAGCTCCGGTGGTTTTTACAAGTTTGGAGAGCTCAGTTAAAGCATCGGGGGTAGGTTCGGGATTCCGCCAGGGAAAAGTCCCATCCGGTTGAGCTCCGAGAGTGAGCACATCACAGCCCAGTTCCCTGAGCAAGAAAGGTAGAGTAAGCGAACCTGCTCCACAACCTGTATCAACAACTATCTTGAGCCTGCGGCTGCGGATGGTTTCGGCATCTACCGAATTGATTACGTTCCTGATATAGTAATCATTGGCCCCTGGGTCAGCTCTGAAACTGCCGGTCTTTTCCCAGGATACAATGGAATATTTTCCTGAAATGTAAATTTTTTCGATTTCTTTTTCTCCATCTCTGGGAAACTCCGTGCCGTCTCCGGCAATTAATTTGATTCCATTATATTCTCTTGGGTTATGGGACGCAGTAATAACGATCCCGGCATCGGCGTAGTCGCGCACATAAAGCTGAATAGAAGGAGTAGGAAGGGTTCCCACGTCAATTACATTCAGACCTGTTGAAAGAGCTCCAGCAATTGCGGCAGATTTCAGCATCTGGCCTGAAATCCGAGTGTCACAGCCTATAGCAACCGTGCCTTTCGAACCCATATATGTACCAAGACTCCTGGCCAGGTTGACTGCCAGCTCCGGATTTATATATTCATTGGCGATGCCACGTACACCATTAGTTCCGAATAACGCCATGTAAGGTCTCCGTCTTTATGATTTGATTATGATTTGAGTGAAAATTATGCCATGAAGTAAATTATTCTTTGATTAGAGTTATATATTGATAAATAAAGCTCCAATACGAAACAAAACCCTGGTTATAAAAACATTACAGAGATATAAGAGTATTACAAAGATATGAAAATATTATAAAGATTATGAAATCATTATAAGGATTTAAAAATGTTACAAAGACATCAAAAATTGCTATTTTGAGAAGACTCTCTATTTTTGAGAGCACCTTGTATTAGCGATAGCTTCCATTAAGGAAATCCATAAATCCATATCCATAGATCCACATCCATAGATCCACATCCATAGATCCACATCCATAGGTCCATATCCATAGATCCACATCCATAGATCCCATATCCATAGATCCACATCCATAGATCCCATATCCATAGATCCACATCTATAGATCCACATCTATAGATCCCCTTTTCCATTTACTTTATAGTAGTTGATTATAAGGCTGGCAAATACATATATCTTATTAGCTAAAATCCGTTACTGATGGCTGCTGAAAAGATAAAACTGATAAAAGAGGCTATAAAAGCCAGAGGAAGTGCGGTTGTTGCGTTTTCAGGAGGAGTAGACAGTACAACTCTTGCAGCTCTTGCTTTTGAGGTACTAGGGGAGAAAGCCCTTGCTGTGACTATAGACTCCCCTCTTTTTCCCAGGAAACAACTGGAAATAGCTGTCGAGACTGCCTGTGAAATTGGAATTAAGCATAAAATTCTTCCATTCTCCCAGTTGAGCCTTCCTTATTTTTCCGCAAATACACTAAACAGATGTTATTTCTGTAAAAAAGCCTTGCTTGAAACTCTGCTGGATTTCGCGGAAAAAGCTGGGTATGCTGTTGTACTTGAGGGAACAAATTCCTCTGAAATACGGAGAGAGAACCGTCCGGGATACAGGGCAGTGCAGGAAGCTGGAGAAATGGTTTTTTCTCCTTTTGTGGAATTTGATGTGACAAAAGATGAAATCAGGGAGACTGCTTCCGAGCTTTCCCTTTCCGCAGCCAGCAGACCGGCTGCAGCTTGTCTTGCTACACGTTTTCCCTATGGACAGCCAATAACTGCTGAGGCTCTCCAGAAAATCGAAAAAGCCGAAGAATTTCTCTTTACCCTGGGTTTTACCCAATTCAGGGTCAGGATGCATGAAAATCTTGCTCGGATAGAAGTAATTCAGGAGGAATTTGAAAATGCTTTACAAAAAAGAGATAAAATATCACGGTGTTTGAAATCCCTGGGCTTTGACTACGTAACCCTTGACCTTGAGGGGTTTCGAAGCGGAAGTATGGATGAACCTTATCTTCGGGAAAAGTGATAAGAAAACCTTGAGGAAATTTATAGAAAAGCGGATTATCAAACTCTTTATTGAAAAGACATGACAGAAATTTCAATTCGAAAAGCTGGGAAACCAGACCTTCAGGCAATCCAGAGGCTTCTCTCAACTTACTTTCTCGATGTTGAAGGGCTCAAAGCTGAAGATTTCGTCCTGGCTGAAATTAATGGACAGATTAGAGGATGCGCTGCCCTTGTAAAATCCGAGTTCAAGGAAAAGTTTCTGGAAATTCATTCAATTGCGGTCCATCCGAATTTTCGGGGAAAAGGGATCGGAACAAGGCTTGTTAAGTATCTCCTGACAACAGTCGGCAAGCTAACCTGTGATTTGTATGTTAGAACGACTGCACCTCGTTTTTTCGAAAAACTTAATTTTGAAAAAATTGAAAATTCGGAAAAGATACTGCTCTGGGAAGACTGCAAAAAATGTGAGCATTTTGAGAACTGTATACAGTATGCGATGAAGTATTCTTGCAATTCGTGAACTACCACCGAGCTAAAGAC
>DADO01000007.1:0-7317 GCA_002509325.1 Methanosarcina sp. UBA402
TGCAAGAAATGCAGGAATGAATTCAACAGACGCACTGGCACAGATGAGAAATGCATATGCAAATGGAAGAGAAGCAAGGATAGACATCTCACGAAAAGTTACCAATAAAGGGCCAGGAGTATATGATTCGGCGGCAGTTAAGAAACTGGCTATTATTGCGGGTACGGAGACCGCAAGAAGCGTGCTCAGAGTAGATGAGATTGTCCCAAAAAGATGAATCACGCTGATGACAATGTCTTCCCTCTCTCAGTGGCATTGTTATCACTTCCCCAAAAAGTGAGTTAGACCTGAAGTACCTTGCCGGGGAGTAAATTTGCCATTTTTATTTACCTCCCGGAAAATAGGGTATATATTCAAAAAACACTCCGGAAAAGTGGTACAGACTCGGTTTGCCATTTCCAGACTGTTGCCAGCCAAAAAACGGAGTGAAAAAGGTTCGGTGTTTTCAACCTCGAACCTCCAGACAGAAGGGGGTAATAGATGGGAGATATCAGGAGTGAAGCACTTTTCAGGCTTACTTTGCCATTTTAAGCCCTGAATATGTGTTTTCAATCCTGAAAACCTCCTGGAAATTGTTTATGAAGACATTTATGGAAGGTGGCAAAAACATGAAATGTATAATAATCAGGGACTTGCCAGAAGGTGGAAAATCACAACAATAAGGAGAATTATTGAATATCTGAGAAAGAAAATAGCAATTGTCGTTAATGAAATTGAGAAATCGGAATTGGTGGGGATATAGTCTCGAAAGACTGGGTAGAAACCAGGAGATTACAAACGGCTGCATTTGCTGTACCATGAAAATCAACATTGAAATTCAGCATGATGTACGTGTAAAGTTATAGCTAAAATAACAGTAGTTTCTTAAACAGGGCGACTTTGGGAGGAAAGATGCCTATAGCTCAGGAAAACTATGACCCTACATACAAAAGCCTTATATATTATAAAAAGGTCATCGGCGCTTGACCGAAAGTAGAGGGAAATTAGAAACAGTGGCAGGATAACCTATATGGGAAAAAGATTGCCCTAGTTAAAAAAATAGCTGAGTAAAGGCAAAAACCGAATCTAATAATAGCTGAGTAAAGGCAAAAACCGAATCTAATTAAACTCCAGATAATTAAAGATTTTAATTGAAGGTCTGAGTTTTGGAAGCTCTTACTCGTTTTCCCGGAAATGCAAGAAATTATGGAATTTCTAGGAAAGGCTTAAGAGAATATTAATTTCACTTGTTTGTTTTTAAAAAAAATATATTGATCACAGTATTTGACTGCTTCAAATCTACAGTAAAAAACAAGTCCACTAGATAACCTCAAGCGCTAAACATAAATATCACTATATCTTCACTCTATGTAATTAAAGAATCCCTGAAACATGAACAATTACTCTATAATTTTTAATCCCATTGTTTAAATCAATGGGGGTAAAAATTCATCTCTTTTTCATATTATCATTTACAGGGAAATTTGAAATGAGAATTATAAAATTATTGTAATTCAAAAATTGGCATCGGTGAAGGTATATGCAATTAAATCTAACTGTGATCTGCAAGTGCATCCCGGAATACTAAAGGGAGTACATCTATCAGAGTTAACTGGAAAAAAGATCCTTTAGAAGCCAGCGAACAAAATATGATTCTTAAACCTGGCTGCTCAAAAGCCCTCTGTAGAGAGCTTGAATAACGGTAAAAAGGTCTGAGATTCAGCCTACTGAATGACCAGTATATCACTGAATGACAGTACGTCACTGAATGACCAGTACACCACCAAAAGGTTATCCAATCCCCATGCAAAGAATTCGATCTGGAGGTTTTCGAATTCCTTGACATTGTATTCTAGAAGTTTCCGGCAAAACAAACTTGAAAACTTCTGGGAGATGCAATTTGCAGGGTCAACGATCTAAGAAATCTGAGACCTTTTTTACTAAATGGAGGTTAAAATATGTTGGATTTGAAACTGGAAGACATCGACGGCATATTAGTACGTTACAACGTCGGCCTCGAGAAAGAAATGACTCCTGACGAAGCCGCAGAAGAGCTTTACCCCAAGGACGAACTCATCTACCCGGTTGCAAAAGCAATCTACGAAGGAGAAGAGGACGATGTTGTTGACGCACTTAAGGCCGCAATCGATGCAGGCAAAAAGCCAATTGACCTTATCGACGATGCCCTAATGGTAGGAATGGGAGTTGTAACCCAGCTCTACGATGATGGTATCATTTTCCTCCCTAACGTTATGATGTCCGCTGATGCAATGTTGGCAGGTATCGAGTTCTGCAAGACCCAGACCACCGAAGTTCCTGAACCAAAGGGCAAGGTTGTCTGCCATGTTGCAGAAGGTGACGTCCATGACATTGGAAAGAACATTGTTGTTGCCCTTCTGAGAGCAAACGGCTATGATGTAGTTGACCTCGGAAGAGACGTTCCTGTAGACGAAGTAATCACTGCAGTTACAAACGAGAAGCCGATTATGCTTACAGGTACTGCCCTCATGACAACCACCATGTATGCATTCAAGGAAGTCAATGACAAACTCCTTGAGAAGGGGATAAAGGTCCCATTTGCATGCGGTGGCGGTGCTGTGAACCAGGACTTCGTGTCTCAATATGAACTTGGAGTCTATGGTGAAGAAGCTGCAGATGCCCCCAAGATCGCCGACGCAATTATTGCAGGTACTGTAGATATCCCAGCATTAAGAGAGGAATTCCACAAGCATTAAGGAGGGAGCAAGAATGGTTAAAAAATACACTTCAATGGCTTACGCTAGTGCAGATGAACTGCTTTTCGGGCAATCAAAATTCCCAGTAAAAGCAGGGCTTGGCCTAGAAATCGGTGCTGGTTACACAACCCCTGAAGTTAACTATGCCCCAAGGCCTCATGCAGGCAAGTCCAAAGACAAACTCGTAAAAGAATACGAGAGAATTACCACCGATACCATGGAAAGGATGATCCAGATCGGAGCTCCTTCTGTGGTACTTGAAACTGAACACGTTGAACAGATGTCCAACAACCCTGAATGGGGAGCAGCCGTTGCGCACGCCCAGAAAACTATCATGGAAGAATTCCATGACGAATACGGCATAAAGTGCGCACTCCGTCACACCATTGGTGATATCCGTCAAGACCGTGAATACCTCCAGCTCAGGGGAGACCAGTACAGCACCTTTATGGAAGCTTTCGAACTGTGTGCCCAGAATGGTGCAGATATGCTTTCCGTAGAGAGTATGGGCGGTAAGGAGATCTTCGACTACGCTATCCTGAGAAACGACACTGCAGGTATTCTCTTCGGTATCGGTGTGCTCGGCAGCATGGACATGGAAATGATCTGGAAAGATATTTCTGACATTGCAAAGAAGACCGGCACTGTTTCCGCAGGCGACACTGACTGTGCCCAGGCAAACACTGCAATGTTCATTGCAGGCGGGTTGCTTGACAAGAACCTTGCCCACACAACCGCAATTGTTGCAAGGGCAATCTCTGCAGCAAGGTCCCTCTGTGCATACGAAGCCGGTGCAGTAGGGCCCGGAAAGGACTGTGGATATGAAAACAGCATTGTAAAACCCATTGCAGGTGTCCCGATTTCACAGGAAGGCAAGACCTCAACCTGTGCCCACTCTGACCTTATGGGTAACCTGATCATGCAGTGCTGTGACCTCTGGTCCAACGAATCTGTTGAATACCATGGTGAATTCGGTGGTACAACTGTTCAGTGCTGGTCCGAAAGTCTGGCATACGACTGTTCCATGATGAACGTTGCCCTTAAGACAGGAAAAGCAAAGGATCTCAGGGACGTTCTCGTGCTCTCTGATAAATTCAGAGACCCACAGGGATATGTGCTTGCTTACGACAATGCTTACAGGATCGGACAGGCAATCACAAAGGACGGAGAGAACAACTACCTCCGTGCAAAGAACGCTGCAATTGAATGTTGCAACATTGTCGAAGAAGGTGTCAACTCCGGCAAGCTCAGGCTTACAAGGTTCGAAACCAATGCTCTTGCAAAGGTTAAGGCTGACCTCGAAGCCCTCACCGATGATGCTGACCAGTTCATGAGCGACAACCTGGCCAAATTCAAACAAGAAGTTCCAGTTTTCAGACCTGAAAACTACGGGCTCTAAGCCCTTAACTTCTTTTTTAATTTTTAAAATCTGGTTTCAGGCAAGACGCTGAAGAAGACACAGGAACTGCAAGGATAACGGTAAATTGGAATGTCAGTAGCTGGGTACTATAAAGTAAAAATATATATCAATAAGAATATATATCATGTGAAATAATTTTATAAATCCAAGTAGGAAAGTATACAAGTTATAGAAAGATCTTAATTAGGTAACATTAAATTAAAAAATGGGGCTGTTTTGACATGCAATATAGGCTGGGTATTGATGCAGGCGGAACATACACCGATGCTGTGATTTTTAGAGACTCGGACTGCCGGATCCTTGATGCCAGCAAGGCAACTACTACTTATTCGAACCTCATGGTAGGAATTCGAAACGCTATTGATAAGCTGAATCCGGAGTACCTCAGTAAAGTAAAACTTGTGTCGGTTTCCACAACCCTGTCGACAAATACCATTCTCGAAAGAACAGGATATCCTGTTGGCCTGATCCTTGTAGGGGACTATGACGTCCCAAAGGAACTTCCTGCAGATTACTGTATTACCGTAAAGGGAGGACATGACAGCGATGGAGACGAGCTACAGCCTCTAGACCTTACTGCAGTAGAACAGTTCGCAATAAGTCTCAAAAAGAAAGTCTCGGCTTTTGCGGTATCTTCGTATTTCAGCATCCGAAATCCTGATCATGAGCTTAAAATTAAGGAGTCAGTCCTTAAATTGACAGGATGCCCTGTGGTTTGCGGACATGAGCTTTCTCAGGAGCTTGGAGCCTACGAACGAGCAGCCACCGCCGTTTTAAACGCCCAGCTAATCCCAATAACCTGTCAGTTTATTCATTCCATCGTGGCCGAAGTAAGGAAAAGAAACCTTGATGCGAAGATTCTTATGCTAAAGTGTGACGGCTCAGTTACAGATATAAAAGATGCAAAACTTCGGCCTATCGAAACCATATTTTCAGGTCCTGCAGCAAGTATTATGGGAGCATCTTACCTTTCAGGACTGGATACCTGTGCCATAATCGATGTTGGAGGAACAAGCACGGACATATCCATAATGAAGAATGGAGTTCCTGAACTTTGTGAGAGAGGAGCAGTTGTAGGAGGCTGGCAAACTCGTGTAAAAACAATAAAAATGGAAAGTTCGGCAAACGGGGGAGATAGTCATGTGTGGTTTAAGAAACAAATAAGGATTGGGCCAAGAAGAGTAATGCCCCTTTGCTTTGCTGCTATGCAGTATCCTAAATTTAAAGAGAACCTTGAAAAGAATCCTGTGCCCCTAAGGACCATGCTCAATGAGCATTTCCAACCTGCTAAATTCTTTGTCAATACTGGAGTAATTCCCTTCAATCCCACAGATAGTGAGATAAAATTACTTGAGATTATAAAAGACGAACCTCTCTCTATCCATGAAATCTTAAACAAAATGAAGAGGTTTCCCTCTCCTACTGTCCTTGATTCCCTGATTCAGCAGCGAGTGATTCAGGCTATAGGCTTCACCCCGACTGATGCCCTACATGTCCTTGGAGAATATACTGAAGGAGATGTTGAAGCTTCTCAGATAGGAGCCAAAAAGCTTTCGCGTTTCACTCAAATGGGAGTTCATGCTTTTTGCAAAAAAGTAAAGCAACAGGTTGCAAAAAACATGGCTTACAGTTTGCTGTCTTTTATAATGGAAGGCAGAGGAACAGATGGAATAAAGAAAGTACTGGAGGGAGAAATACCTGTCCAGTACAATTTAAAGGTTCCTATAGTCCTGCTCGGAGGTCCTGTAAAGGCTTATTATGAGGATATCAAAGCTCTCATTGATGCAGAGATTATAGTTCCTGAACATGCAAATGTAGGAAATGCAGTTGGAGCTCTCGTAGGAAAAGGAATTAAAAGAATTGAGATAACTATCAGGCCGTCTTCAATGGAAAATCCGGATCAGAATTTCCTGGTCTTCACCCCAGCAGGGAGGAAAAAGTTTGAGTTGTATCAAATGGCAGTGGAATATTCCCAAAAAACTGGTGAAGAGCTCATTCTGAATTCAATGAAATATTTTGGACTTCCAGAAAGCTCGATAAAAATAAACACAAGCGTAAAATACCTTTCACCTTCTGGCTGGAAACATACACCAATGGAGACAAAAATGACTTTTGTAGGAACCTGTACCCCCGGAATTTTAACTGGCTAAATAATGATATTTATAGATTATGCAGATAAAGGCCAATTTAAAAAGCCTGAGACAATCCTCACTTGAAAATGAACAGCCAAGGAACCAGCCTGCTGGAAGAAAGTCCGGCCACAACTACAAGCTACTGAATAACAGGAAGTAAGAGATTATGGCTTCTCCACTTATTGATCTTGTTTTCCGTTCAGATAGAAGAAAAAACCTTCTTATATTACTGGATAGCGGATCAAAAAATATTGATGAAATCAGGGATGCACTTGATGTTACAGCCACCTCGATTCTTCCCCAGATTAAGAGACTGATAGATGATGACCTTGTTGTCCAGGAAGACAGGATGTACAAGCTCACAGTTCTGGGAGAATTCATAGTCAAGACGATAAAACCCCTGATACGTGCTCTTGAAGTGGTGGAGAAAAACAAATCTTACTGGACAGGCCACGACCTGAACTCAATCCCGCACCATTTGCTGGAACGTATATCCGAGCTTGGAGATTGTGCCCTTATAGAGCCCGACCTGAACCATATCTATGAGCCTTCTAAGAAAATTATTGACAGCATGAGCAATGCAAAGCAGGCTTCGACTTTTGCTTCTTATTTCAACCCTGCTTATCTTCCCCTGTACGTTGAGCTCGGCAGGAAAGATGCCGAACTTTCCCTGAATTTTACCCAATCGGTCTGGGACCATCTTTCAAATAAACACTCAAGCATGATAAATGAACTCATGGGCATGGATAATGTAAGCCTGTATGTTTCCAAAGAAGGAATAAAGCTTACTGAGATTACCGTAACAGATAAAACAATGTTGCTGGGACTTTTTGACAATCAAGGTAAATTCGACCAGCAATTCATTATGAGCTCTGAACCCAGTGCCCTTTTATGGTGTCAGGAATTGTTTGACTATTTCAAGAGACTTTCCAGGCTGGTAAATAAGATATGATATTAAAAAATACATATGTAAATAAACCCCATGCGTCTTCGGTTAAGTGAAGAACGTGATAAATTGCCTCCATTTCCACAACAGTTGTCAAATATTTGA
>DADO01000007.1:7540-9036 GCA_002509325.1 Methanosarcina sp. UBA402
GCTTCTGGTACAAAATCGATAGCTTCCGGGCAAGAAAATTCCTTAACCGATGACCAATGAAATAAACCCTGGTCACCTCTAAAAGTATTTACAGTTTAAATAATCCTGAAAAGAAATGCTCCAGGAGAACTGTATAATAAAATTTTAAGGAATGTATAAAAAGGTAGTGAAAGATAAACATATCCTGTAGTATATTGCTACATAAAAATGATAATTCTCTTTATGTCCTAAGTCAACCCCCACAGATCCTTTATCCTATTAAGAAAACTCAATTGCAGGGATAAAGTAAGAATCAGGGATAAAGTAAGAATTTCAGAGTTTTCTGGTATGGAGAGATATAATGTCAGATATAATAGAATGAGACCAGAGAGGGAATTAGATGGCGTCTTCATTACTAGATGTTCTTTTTCTTTCAGAAAAAAGGAAAAGTCTACTTCTACTACTCCTTGACGGACCAAAGAACATCGAAGAAATCAAAGAGACACTTGACGTCCGTTCAAGCCCGATTATGACCCAGATAAGGATACTGATAAAGCAAGATCTTGTTATTGAAAATAACAGGCTGTATAAACTTTCCAGTATCGGAGAAATTCTGGTTCCAAAGATGAAAACAATTCTGGAAACGTTTGATGTTTTCGATAAAAATCACGATTACTGGGTAAACCAGGATATGACATCAATTCCACCTTCGTTTCTGGACGAGATCGGAAAGCTTGGAGACTATATTGAAGTAAACCCCGACCGAAATTACGTGTTTGAATATCCTAAGGAAGTTGTAACCCCGCTTTCCGAGTCTAAGAAGGTGATGATCTCATCCTCTTTTTTCCTGCCTATCTACCCATCTTTGTGCATAGAGCTTGCAGCAAAGGGTACGGACATAACCCTGGTATTTACAGAATACGTTTATGACAGAATGCTCAATGATTACAAAACAGAACTTGAACATTTCCTGAACCTGAAATATACCAAACTTTATGTCTGCAATAATAATAATATGAAAATTGCTTCAAGCATAGTCACGGAAAAGTTTATGGCGCTTTCCCTTTTCTGCAACAGCGGGATTTATTACAATCATAACCTGATAAGTTTTGATGAAAGCGCACTCAAATGGGGAAGAGAACTTTTCCATCACTACAAAGGCCTGGCAAGACCTATTACTAAAGTTTGAAAATTCCCCGGATTATATCAATATATCAATTATACGGGTTTGTCAATACGGACTTATATGGACTTCTTCAATACGTGTTGTCAATACGGACTTATATGGACTTCGTCAAATCACTCTTCAATTTTTCGGGCTATAGGGGTGCTTCTATCCTTATGACAGGAACAACCCAGGTCTGTTTTTTCCATTTGCTTATTGACAATCAATAGCAATTTGTTCAATCCCCATTATATTTGTTTTATTCCCATCATAAGAGATACAAGAATTATTATGTATAGCAGGTCGCGTCAAGAATTATATATAAAATTATTATAGAATTTGAAATATTATA
>DADO01000007.1:9320-16563 GCA_002509325.1 Methanosarcina sp. UBA402
AATATTATAGAATTTGAAATATTAAATCATAGAATCTAAAAACTGTCCTATGCGCGGGAGAGTTATATCCAATTTGCAAAAGAGGTTGAGAAATGCACTTCAGTCTTGGAATCGATGCGGGGGGTACTTATACAGATGCTGTTATTGTGAGGGACTCGGATGGAGCAGTCGTCGAGTTCAGTAAAGCACTGACCGCCTATCCTGACCCGCTTCCTGGAATGAAAAATGTTATTGATACTCTGAGCCCAGAATATCTTAAAAATGTTAAGCTGGTATCCATATCCACAACCCTGTCGACAAACACCATCCTGGAAAGCACAGGGTTTCCTGTAGGGCTAATCATGGTGGGGGATTATATAATTCCAGAGGAGCTCCCTACTGATTACTGGATAGCGGTTTCTGGTGGGCATAACAGTGACGGTGAAGAACTAAAGACTCTTGACCTTGATTCCGTAAAAGAATTCGCCCTCAAAATAAAAGATAAGGTTTCGGCTTTTGCGGTATCTTCGTATTTTAGCAACCGCAACCCTGAACACGAACTTGCTGTCAAAAAAGCCGTAAAGGAACTTACAGAGCACCCAGTGGTTTGCGGACATGAACTTTCCCAGGACCTTGGGGCTTACGAAAGGGCTATAACTGCATTTCTTAACGCCCAGCTAATCCCTGTAACCCACAAATTTATCCGGGCAATAATTAAGGATTTCAAAAGCAGAGGTATCAATGCGAACCTGCTGATGTTGAAATGCGACGGGTCAGTTGTGGGAATAGAAGAAGCCCTGGAAAAACCCATTGAGACCATATTTTCAGGACCTGCAGCAAGCCTTATGGGTGCGGCTCACCTGAGCAAGTTCAATACCTGCGCTATGATCGACGTTGGCGGCACGAGCACAGATGTAGCTATGATAGTGAATGGGCTTCCGCAACTCAGCAATTCGGGTGCCGTTGTTGGAGGGTGGCAAACCCGCGTAAAAGCCATCCGTATGGAAACCTCTGCAACCGGAGGGGACAGCCATGTCTGGGTAAAAGGAGACCGAATTTATATAGGTCCTCGCCGGGTAATTCCGCTCTGCAGGGCATCAGTTATGTACCCAGGGTTCAGGGAAAAATTGAAGAAGAATAGGGTTGCAAAAGGCTATCTCTGTGAGAGCATCCAGGTGACAAAATTTTATGTCAGGACAGGCTTCAGACCTATTGAATTAAAGGCAGGAGAGCGGGAGATTTATAGGCATATTGGAAATGAACCTGTTTCCTTCGGGGACCTTCTCGTGGCGATGAAAAAACGCCCTTCTCCGTCTATGCTGGACTCATTAATCCAGAAAAGGCTGATTCAAGCAATAGGCTTTACCCCAACTGACGCCCTTCACGTGCTTGGGGAATATACCGAATGGGACGTGGAAGCTGCAATAATAGGGGCTTCAATGCTTGGGAGAATACTGAAACATAGCCCTGAGGCTTTCAGTAAGGAGGCAAAACGCAGGGTTGCGCGTAATATTGCAGAAGATCTTATCGCCTACCTAATAGAGGGAATGCCAAGAAGCGAGATTGATAGGGTTCTTTTCGGAAAGAACTTTACCCGTTTCAGAGTGGAAATTCCTGTGGTACTTCTCGGAGGACCTGTAAAGGCATATGTTGAGAATCTGGAAGATCTGATTAACGCTGATTTCATAGTTCCTGAGTACGCTGAGGTAGGCAACGCTGTCGGAGCCCTTGTTGGGAAAGGAATTAAAAGGGTAGAGATTCTCATAAAAACAAAAGTTATCCCTAAATCTTACGAAGGCGAGATCGAAAATATAGCTTATGAGGCTCACGAGAAGTGTGCCGCAGAAGGTATCTTGCAATACGAAACGAAAAACGAGTTCATTGTCTTTTCTCCTGCTGAAAGAAAGAAATTTGAAATTTATAGCGAAGCCGTTGAGTATGCAGAAAAACTCGGAAGGCAGCTTGTTATGGATTACATGGTAAGCGCAGGACTTCAAAAGGAAAATATAAAAATAGACGTGAGCAGGAAGCATCTGGTGCCAGGCGGCTGGACTGATGCGCCTCTTGAAACAAAACTTGTTTTTGTAGGGGTAGGAATCCCGAAAAACACGAAACAGGTATGAATATCAAATAAAGAATTTTCTGGAAACTTTTGGTCCAGTTTCATATTTTCTGTGTTTTCTCTCCCTTTTTCAGTAGAAGGTAATTTTCGAAAATCCCTGGGATAGTTCTTCCCCCAGGAATTTTTCCATTTCCTCTTTCAGGTTTTCAATAGCTTCTTCAATAGTGTTTCCCTTGCAAATTATGTCAGCTTCAGGGCAGATTGAGATATAGAAATCTTCTTCCTGATGGATGGTTGCAGAAAAAGGAAACCAGATTGTCATATTTAGAATATCTATCAGTCTACGTTTAAGGATTTCCTAGCTTCAATTTCCTTAAAACTCTTTGGCATGAAAGTGCTTTCAAGTACTTTCATTTATTTGTGCCTGTTATTCTAAGAATTTCATGTTCGTTTTTTATGAAAAATCTCCCTACGGGCGCAGGAATTTTATACTCAAGCAGATATCACATTCTAAATATATATCATCAGGTTTGTGGGTTTTATGGTATCTGAGTTTATGCTGTCTGAGTTTATGCTGTCGTCTCCTGTATCTTTACCTGACCTTTCAGTGCTTATTCTTCTGGGCGTCTTTGCACTTACTGCTTTCAGGCAGGTCGGGTCTTTAAGGCTTCAGATCTGGCAGATAATGACTTTTGGAGCGATACTGGTGTTGTTGCTCGGCGAGATCTCGCCTGAAGAAGCTCTTGCGGCGATTAATATGGATGTGCTCCTCTTCCTTTTCGGGGCTTTTTGCGTGGGGGAAGCACTTAACAGGAGCGGGTATCTTGCCTGGCTCGGTAACCGGATAGTTTCCAGGGCAAAGGATACGGATCAACTTGTTTTGCTTGTACTTTTCTCTACAGGAATTCTTTCTGCAATCCTTATGAATGATACTCTGGCTATCATGGGTACCCCACTCGTTCTGGGATTTTCCAGAAAGTACGATATCTCTCCCAAACTCATGCTCTTTTCCCTGGCATTCGGGGTAACTACAGGAAGCGTCATGAGCCCTATAGGAAATCCACAGAACCTCCTCATAGCAATCGATGGAAACCTGGATGCCCCTTTTGTAACATTTCTGCGTTCACTCGCCCTGCCAACCCTCATATGCCTTATAATTGCATATGCCGTACTCAGACTCTATTTCAGGCAAGAATTCGAGAAATCAACCCTGGTCCATTCTGAAGAAGCCATTACTGACCCTGAACTTGCCCGCGCCTCAAAAATAGCTCTTTCCCTTCTGCTAGTTCTAATAGGCTGTAAAATTTTCCTGGTTGAGTTTTTGCCTGCCTGGGACTTCAATCTGAGCTGGATTGCGCTTTTCTCCGCGTTGCCTGTCCTGCTCAGCAAAAAGCGCGCTGAGGTCCTGAAAAATATTGACTGGGCAACTCTGGTTTTTTTCGTTTCAATGTTTGTGCTAATGCAAAGTGTGTGGATTTCCGGAACATGCCAGGAATTGCTTACCAGGATGTTTCCGCAGTTAGGCTCGGTGTCAATGATCCTGGCTCTCAGTATTGGGCTTAGCCAGCTTATTTCCAATGTTCCCTTTGTTGCGCTCTATCTGCCTGCCCTGGGTAGTACAGTTTCTCAAGGGCAGCTGATGGCGCTTGCTGCTGGAAGCACAATTGCAGGAAACCTCTTGATTCTTGGGGCTGCAAGTAACGTTATAATTATCCAAAACGCAGAAAAAGAAGGAAGCACTCTTTCATTTGCTGAATTCTTCAAAATTGGGGGCTTAATAACTTTTTTAGATGCCGTTGTTTACTTTGTTTTTCTTTAACTCTTAAAAGCTATATGTTGCCTTAGAATTTACTTCTAAGCTCTAATTTTGATTTAATTTATATTTGGGGGCTTATCGGATCTTAATTGTTGCTTCTTCCCTCTTTTATGAGTATATAACTATATTCTAAATAAGATTCAACTCTCTGATAAACTTGATATACTCAAAACACATACACTTTTTTCTGGATGATATAAAATCATGACTCTGAATAATACAGATCTAAATACCAGGCGCAAACGCGCCAGGTGTGCCGTACAGACGAAAACCTTTGGGCCTGTTGAAGACCTTGAAACTCATGTCAGGTCCGACTGGTGGCAGACTCTTTTTAACTCACTTTACCTTAAGACTGATGCCGATCTTCTTGATGATGTGGAGGTTACCAGGAAAGAGGCCGATCTCATTGTTTCCATTTTGGGGGTGGCCCCTGAAGAAAGAATTCTTGATCTTTGCTGTGGACAGGGAAGACATGTACTTGAACTGGCAAGAAGAGGGTTTTCAAATGTTGAGGGGTATGATAGGTCCCAGTACCTTATAAGGAAAGCCAGAACAAGAGCACAGAAAGAAAACCTGCAGGTCAGGTTTAGAGAGGGAGATGCAAGAAAACTTCCCTACACATCTGATACTTTTGATGTGGTCACTATCATGGGCAACAGCTTTGGCTACTTCGATTCAACGCTCCAGGACCAAAAGATTCTTGAAGAAATCTTCAGAGTTTTGAAGCCCGGGGGCAGAGTTTTCATTGATGCCGTGGACGGGGACCATATGAAAAAAAGCTTCCAGCCCAGGTCATGGGAATGGCTGGACAGGAAGTATTTTGTCTGTAGGGAAAGAGCCCTTTCGGCCGATGGGGATCGGCTAATTTGCAGGGAAGTAATAAGCCGTATTGACAGGGGAGTAATTGCAGACCAGTTTTATGCTGAGAGATTATACAACAAAGAAAGCCTTTTTGAGCTGCTTACTGCTTCAGGTTTTAGTAGTCCTGCTTTTCATGCCACTTTCAGCCCGGTATCAGCAGGCACTCAGGACGCAGGCCTGATGGAACAGAGAATCCTGGTCTCGGCTTCTGTTGAAAAACCGTGGTCTCCTTTCCTTCAGGCAGCAGGAAGTAAAAAGCCGATGAATATTGCAGTCGTGCTTGGAGATCCAAGAAAAGAAGATCAGGTCAAACCTGCCTGTGTGTTCGATGACGACGATTTCGATACGCTTGAGAGAATGAAAAAGGCGCTTTCTGAGATTCCTTTCATGAGGCTTACTTTCTTTAACAGGCATGAAACCCTGCTGGAAGACCTGAAAAAGAAGGCAACAAAAATTGATCTTGTGCTTAACCTCTGTGATGAAGGATTTTATAATGATCCTACAAAAGAGCTTCATGTTCCTGCTTTGCTTGAACAGCTCAACATCCCATATACAGGGGCAGGTCCTCAATGTCTTGCCTTCTGCTATGACAAGTCCATTATAAGGGGCGTTGCCAGAGAGATGGGGATTCCTGTAGCAAAAGGAATGCTTGTAACCGAAGATTCAGATCTTTCAAAGCTTTCTCTCTCTTTTCCCCTGCTTGTAAAGCCTAACTCAGGGGACTCGAGTTTTGGGATCACCCAGAAAAGCATTGCCCACAGCCGCGAGGAGCTTCTTGAAATTCTTGCGGTAACCCGGGAAAAAATGGGTTCGGACAGACCTTTCCTGCTAGAAGAGTTCCTCCCCGGAAAAGACATCAGTGTTGGCATTATTGGAAATCCGCCTGCGTGTACTGTGCTGCCTATCACGGAAGAAGATTACTCAGCAGTGCCAGACGAACTTCCAAAGATCTGCGGCTATGAGGCCAAGTGGCTTCCGGATTCACCATACTGGAACATAAGATCTGTGCCTGCCGATCTCTCCGAAAAAACCAGAAAAGAAATCGTGAGATGTTGTCTTGCTCTCTTTACCAGGCTTGACTGCCGGGATTATGCCCGCTTTGACTGGAGGCTTGATGCCAGAGGCAGACCCAGGCTCCTTGAAGTAAATCCCAATCCTGGCTGGTGCTGGGACGGTCACCTGGCAAAGATGGCGGCTTATGCTAATATTTCATATTCTGGAATGCTTGCGACAGTTATCGAAGCTGCAAAGGAAAGATATGGCCTCAAAGCTGCCGGAAAAGCTGAACTTTCCGTAAAAATGCCTGAAACCACTCTCCGGAAAAGCCCGGCTGAATGCGCTGCCGAGTTTGAGGAAGAAATTGAAGCCAGCCACTCTATGGATTCTGAAAATAACCAGAAGAAAGCGGGTTTTTCAGACGCTTCCGAAACAGTACAGGTCTTTGAAAGCTTATAACTTTGAAAGCTTATAAATTCGAAAAATTCAAAAAAGTGCGGGATGCGAGAGTATCGATTTTTTTCTTTTTCACATCTCAGTTTTTCTTCAACTTCTGGAAATTTCACTTCTGGAAATTTTACTTCTAGATACTTCACTTCTGGAAATTTTACTTCTAGATACTTCACTTCTAGAGCTTTTATTTCTGAATGATTATTGTAAGAATATCTTCATCCTGCATTCTATGGTCAAGGCCTACTCTTTGCCCCGGATGTTTTGCGGAGGCGCCCCAGACCTGAGCATAGCGGAATTTCCTGCGGAAATCTCTGTGCAGGCGGTCACAAATCTGACCTATATTGGTCCCGTTCATAACTATCAGGGGCTCTTCCATATCTGCGGGCTGGCCCTGTGGTTTTAAGTAAACTCGAATGAAACCCAGCTTGTCGTAAATAGCATCTTTGAGAGTTTCGATGTTGATGCCTTCATGGGCTGAAATGAAGAGTGTGTTTGGGTATAGCTTTCTACATTCCTCGATCAACTGGGGATAGGCAAGGTCAACCTTGTTAATAGCTATAAGGGACCTGACATAGCTGCGGTTGTTCAGGACAACATCAATAAGCTGATCAACCGTTATGTTTTCTCTTATAAGTACACTGGCATTATGGATCTTGTACTCATCCAGAACAGCCTTGATAGTATCTTCATCCAGGTCAAGGTCAATGGTTGAGTTGATCTCTACTCCGCCCCTATCTTTTCTCCTGATTACCACATCAGGGGGTTCTTCATCTATGCGGATACCGGCCTTGTAGAGTTCGTCCATAAGTACTTCATAATGCTTGGGCTGGAAGACATCGAGCAAAAAGATAATCATATCCGAGTTCCTGATAACGGATATGACCTCTTTTCCGCGTCCACGTCCTGAAGATGCGCCTTTTACAAGCCCTGGAACGTCAAGGAACTGAATTGTTGCCCCTTTGTGTTCAAGCACGCCTGGCACAACGGTAAGGGTAGTAAATTCGTATGCTCCCACTGCGGAATTGGCACCTGTGATTTTGTTCAGAAGCGTGGATTTTCCTACTGATGGAAAACCT
>DADO01000183.1:0-3733 GCA_002509325.1 Methanosarcina sp. UBA402
ATTGAGTTTCCGATCATGAAAATGATTCTGGGACTTTTATCGATGTGACAATAAAATGGGTTTTGGGATGGGCTCGTTATCAACATTATAGTCAAAAGAAAATCCTAACTCTCCCCAAAAATGCCGCAACTCAAAACAAAAAATGTTCAAATTAAACGAACAAAAAAACATTAAATTTAAGAAAATAGCTAGAATGTTAGCGCTGAGGAGGAGATTCGAACTCCCGTAGCGCGAAGCGCTACCGGTTTTCAAGACCGGCGCCGTAGTCCACTTGGCTACCTCAGCAATTTGAAAGAACTATCCTAATAGATTTATCCTTATAGCTTTCGGGAAGAATCTGTTGCAGGTTACCCTGAGATCCCGGAAAGCATAATACAGAAACCCGGTTAAGGTATATAAAATTTGCGAAGAGGAAGAGCTCTTCGCTTCTCTAAATAAATATTTTGAAGCTGATATCAGGCTTCCGGTTCAGAGGATTCCTTGGTTTCGGGTTCAGCTTCGGTTTCGGTCTCAACTTCAGCTTCAGTCTCAGCTTCAGCTTTAACTTCAGGCTCGGTAGGTTCCTGAGCTTCGGTTTCAGCTGTGACCTTTTCAATGAACTGGACTTCCTTAAACCCAGCGTACTTAAAGAGTTCGGATGCTACCCTGTTCTTTGCCATGAGCCAGCGCTGGTTGAAGGTCAGGCCAGTGGGGGTATAGATCTTTACAACGCCGTCTTCGGTCTCGATTTCCAGGTCACTGATGCCGGTATAGAGGGCGAGCAAACCCTGAGTTTTTTCAATGTCAGTCTCAAGAACCTTTTCAATAGTGTACTCATAGGTAACGGTCCTGCCTGCAAGAGGGCTGTTAAAATCAACAGTAACTCTGCGGCCTATAATCCGGCTGACAATTCCTCTTCTGCCTTCTATCTCAACCGCAAGACCAGGGTAAACATTTCGGTCTTTAAGTTTTGTAATGGAAATCGTTTCCACAAGTTTGGGGTTGCTCGGGCCAAAAGCCTTTTCCGGAGGGATTACAACGGTTCCGCTGTAACCGACTTCTTTTCCTTCAAGGTCTTCATCAAGACCTTTAATAGTATGACCTGCCCCAACAATAACAACATCTCCGCCATAAAGCCCGGCCGGACTAAAGATATCTTCTTCTTTTGCAAGCTCTTCGTCTGTTGTATCGAAAACCTTACCATCTTCGAACTTACCTGTGTAGTTCAACTTTATGAAATTGCCTTTCTGGATTGCCATAATTTTCAACTCTTTTATTAAATTAACTAAATCGATAAGCAAGAAAACTATTCATTGTTAGCCAAATTCAGCATAAGAGTGTTTCACGCTATAGAACTCTGCCTTTAATAAGCTTTTTGGGAATCCAGCAGGGTTGCTGCCAATCTTACGGATTTTATAAAAAATTTTATTTTTAGAAAAATCCACTTGAATAAGTCCTTCTGGTCACGAAACTTACTTGAAACTTACTTTTATCAAAGAATTAGCTTGAAAACGAACAGATAAAATTATTTCAATTTTATTGGCTCTTCACTGTTTCGAGTGGGTAACTTATATTTAGCTCTGAATGTTGAAGTGGCATATATAAGATATTAAAATAGTTATTATTGAAAATCACATTCAAACTTGATGTTTTTATATTTGATCTGAATACTTCTTAACTAAGCAATTTTTTCAACCCATACAAAACAACGAAGAGCCATTTTATTTCTAATTTTAATTCGTGGTAACTGCTATCTTTTGAAAGTGTATCTTCTTCCCGCAAATTGCCCGGACAAAAGCAAAGGTTTCGGCAGGAAAAATCCTATCCTGCTGTTTTAAGTCTGAAATATTTCTAAGTTTAATGCACTTTCTCATATTCCACATATCTTTCGGTTACTATTTATGTCACTAAGTTACAATAGTAATACTAGAATAGAATACTAAAGTACGATCCTTTATAATAATGGGGAATTCGGGAATTGATCTAATTTAATTTAATTTAATCTTTATCTGTTCAATATCCTGTTACATTTTCACCATAAACATGTGGAGAGCGTACTTAACAGAGGATCTCTGTATTCAGGAGGGGGCGTATGGAAAAGAAGCTTATGAGAATAGGGATTTCCCTGCCAGGGGAACTTCTGGACAAATTTGACAAAACTCTTCTTAAGAGAGGTTATTCCTCTCGGTCTGAGGGAATAAGGGATGCTATAAGGTCATATAATCAGCACTACGAGTGGATGCAGCAGATCAGCGGCAAAAGAGCTGCAACGATTTCTATTGTATACGATTGTTCAAAAACAGGAGTTTCGAACGCCCTGGCAAAAATTCAGCACGAATACCTTGATCTGATAAATTCCTCAGTACGTTTCCATATTGAGGCAGCTTCCTGTTTTGAAGTAATAATACTGCAGGGAGAAGGAGAGAAAATCGTAGAGCTAGCTGAAAAAATTCTAAGTTTAAAGGGAGTAAAGTACTCTAGGTTAACAACCATCCCTGGAGAGAAGATTGAAAAAGCTACTTAATAACCTTTTAAAAGTCAAATTTTGTAAACCTGCTTTAAAGTCGGAGTAATATATCTAGCACTCTATTTTTAGCATTCTGGCACAGAAGGTTTAGCATTCTGGCACAGAAGGCATTCGCTTTTTCACATACCAAAATACATATATATAGCTTCATCCTCAGAAAGAGTTAGTGAACGGGTAAAGTTCAAAAACAACTATTATTGATAACATTTACATTCCAACATATTTTAACCTCCTCAAAAACCCCCGTTCACTGCCATGTTTTTTATTTTTCTTAATTTTATACAAGTAATTTTTAGTTATCTTTTTTCCACCCCTGCTAATTATTTGTATAATTAGTAAATCGATATATCCAGAACGGTCTGGGGTTCTTGCTCCAAAAAAATTAGTTTTTGGATTTATTTACCTTTTGGCATGAAAGTGCTTTCAAGTACTTTCATTTCTTTGTGCCTGTTATTCGAAGAATTTCATGTTCATTTTATTTAACCTTTCATTTACCCTCTTCGACCGTTTCTCCCCTTACGACAAGTACTGATTTTATCGAGTGTCTTACCACGTTTTCAGCCACGCTTCCAAGTAAAAACTTCTGAATTCCGGTCCTACCGAGTGTGCCCATAATGATAAGGTCAATATCATTTTTCTCTGCAAAATCGACAATCTCATGTGCAGGGTTTCCTTCCAGGATTACGGATTCGACCTCAACATTTGCAGTTTTCCCGGAGTTTTCAACGTAAGCCGTAGCCTCTCTGCCTTCAGCCCTGAAGTGTTCGAAAGTGGCCCTTTCCCATCCCACATCTTTGGGATAAGGTCTCAAAGGCTTTCCAGAAGCGATCACATACACAGCATACAGTTTTGCCCCACTTAATTTTGCAAATTCAACCGCTGTTTCTACCGCTTTTCTGACAGATTCCGAACCGTCGGTTGCGATCATTATCTTCCTGTAAATACCACTATTCATAAATGACCCCCGTTTTCTTTTTGAGTTCCTTATATTAATAGAACAATTTAAGCTCTCTATATAAATAGGACAATAATCCTTTATATATTATAATCTTAATAATGCAATAGTCCTTTATATAATCCATCATATATTAAAATCCCAAAAAAGAGCAATGGCGCAAACAGGCTCTGCTGCCTCTAGTAGGATGCGCCAATCGATTTTGATTCATCTTGCAAGTTTTGGAGCAGCTTTAGTTTATCTCATTGCTTAATCTCATTACTTAATCTCAT
>DADO01000183.1:3964-11415 GCA_002509325.1 Methanosarcina sp. UBA402
TCATTACTTAATCTCATTACTTAAGTTTCTTCCATCTCGGAGAAAATAAGAGCGTGTGTCGGGCAGGCCTCGACGCAGGCAGGCAAATCCCTTCCCTCGCAAAGGTCACATTTTATCCCTGCTTCAGCTTGCCTGCTGATTATCCCGCGATTATGGGTCATGGAACTGGTCCAGCAACCCATAACAAGAATTAAATGATATAGAGAAATAAATCGGGGACATACCGCAGAACAGGTCCAGCAGTCTACGCAACGGTCCGGATTATAACTTACAGTGCTTGCAGTTTCGTCCTGGTGGAGGGCTTTTGTAGGGCAAACCGAAGCGCAGGGCGCATCTTCACAGTGGCGACAGGTAATGGGAAGAGAAATCCCAAGGTCAGGGATATACATCAGGGAAATGCGTTTTTTCGGGATCGGGTTTTCTCCTATAGCTGAAAAGAGATTCTTGCTATCGGAATGTGCAACAGCACAGGCAACCTCACAGGAACGGCAGCTTAGGCAACGTTCGGGCCGAATCATTACATCTTTCATTATAAATCATCTCTCAGAGGCCAAGCCCAGCGCCTTTCTTTTTCCGTCAATGTGCTCAAGCATCAGGTCTGCGGCCTTAAAAGGATCGGGCTCAACTGCAAAACTTGCTCCAACTACGTCGTTCAAGCCTTCGGTCAGAAGGGATGTAACAGCCTGGCTTCCAAGGACAGCCGGAATAGTCCCAAGTACAGTAAACACGCCTGATGAAACTACGTAAGCCCCGATACTGACCGCCTTTTCACTCATCCATTCAGGGGCTGCTCCTGCTGCAGGGAGGTCGCTTATGTCCACACCCAGGCGGTTTGCAAGCGCGGATGAAAGCACAAGGATACGGCTGATATCAACACAGGAGCCCATGTGCAGGACCGGAGGTATGCCAAGTGCTTTACATACAGCTTTCAGCCCATCGCCTGCAAGTTCAGAAGCTTCCGGCAAAAGCAGTCCTGCTTCGGCACAGGCGATCGCGTTGCAGCCGGTCGTGATCACAAGCACATTGTTTTTGATCAGTTCCTTAACAAGGTTCACATGCCCGTAATTATGCGTTACTTTTACGTTATTGCAGCCGACAACAGCTCCTACTCCCCGAACTGCCCCGCTTTTTATTGCTTCAATAAGAGGGTCAAGGCTTCCGCCAAGCGCACCGAGGATAGCTTCGGCACTGAAGCCGACCATACACTCCTGCTTTTCATCAGGTATGGTAACCTTTTCCAGAACCCTGTTCGGGAAATTTTCGACGGCTGCCTTTACAATTTCTTTTGCGGTCTCATAAGCCCTGTCCTCATGGAATTCCATTCTTACAGTATTGGGGAAATCAGCTTTTGGGGATGTAGATATGAACTTTGTATGATAACAGCCTGTAAGATCCCCAAGAGAGGGCATGACACATTGGACATCCACAACCATAGCCTCCACGGCGCCTGTAATTATTGCCAGCTCCTGCTGGAGGAAGGTTCCTGCTATGGGAGTCCCGTGCCGCATCAGGGTCTCATTGCCAGTGCAGCAAATCCCAGCAACATTGATGCCTGATGCGCCTTTTTCCTTTGCAAGTTTCAGAAGTTCGGGATCTTCTGCAGCTTCCACGATCATTTCAGAGAGAATGGGTTCGTGCCCATGGACGATTATATTTACTTTATCCCTGGACAGAACCCCCAGATTAACAGTGCTCCTTCTCGGCTGCGGGGTTCCAAAGAGTATATCCTGGATATCACTGGCGATCATTGAGCCTCCCCAGCCATCCGAAAGCCCTGTGCGCAGCCCTTGCAACAGGATATGGACTGCATCATTGTCCACTCCCATATGGGTTCTGTGCATACATTCCACGATTTCCCGGTCAATTCCTCTGGGCTCTATCCCAAGTTCAGCCCAGAGTTTGAGCCTTGTTTCGGGAGCTCTTCTGGTACACAGGAGGGGACCATTCTGCTTTCCAAATTCCAGAAGCAGTATATCGGCGAGTTCAACTGTAATTTCCTCCTGGTTTTTCCCTTCTGAGGAAATTCCACATTCCGATGCAAGGGATAACAGCTTTGCTTCATCTTTTATCCTGTAGCTCCCAGCTTCTCCTTCACTCATTTTCTTAAAGGTCAACACCGCGTCTCTCGCATGGTCAGAGTGAGCTGCCGCGCCTGCGGCAATCGTTCTCAGGAGATTTCTTGCAACTATAATATCTGCGGTAGCTCCACAAATTCCTCTATCAGCTCCTTCTCCAAATGGATCTATTCTGCAGGGACCCATGTTGCAATTCCGGCAGCAGACTCCTAGCTGCCCAAAACTGCACTGAGGTAGTTGCTTCTCATACCTGTCCCAGGCAGTTTCAATACCTTCCTCCTCGGCTTTCTGTAACATTGTCCGGGTTGCAAGATCAAAGCTTTTCTCGTATAATTCCTGTTCCATCTCATATCCCACTAGTTTTGTCATCTTCATTAAATATCCAGGGTTTCGGTTACCGTTTCCAGATTTGGACGGCATTTTTTAAAACACGTAGCCCTGAAATAAATCAACCCGGCTGATTTTTATTTCCTAATACTCAGCCCTGTTTGATTTAAAAACCAATTAATCTAAAAATCTTCAGGATTATCAAATGTCATTATTTTATAAACTTCTTTTGAAAAAGTCGCGTTTATATTTTATCTAAAATAACTACTCGCGTTTACATTTAATATGAAGTAATTACATTAGATAGAACTGATAAAACTTCAAAACCATAAGTGTCTGTAAATATATAGGTTAATTAAAATAGGAGGATGAATTGAATACGGTAAATAGTGGAATAATAATTAACACTCACAGGACGAAGAAAGGTGAGAAAAACAATAAGTTAATCAGAACAAAAGTATTATTGTTTCTTCACCTATCGGAAAAGCGGCTTTAACGGTGAATTTTGGTGAAAAAAGATCTTATGGATATTCTGGCCTGCCCTATATGTAAGGGCGATCTGGTTTTGAATGTTGTAGAAGAAAATGAAAAAGAGGTCATCTCCGGAACCCTCTATTGCTCTGTATGCAAAGAGCACTATCCAATAGATGAGGGAATTCCGAATTTACTTCCTCCTGACCTCAGAAACTGATGTGAGGGTTAAACTTGCAGCAGATATTCCAGAATGTTATAATTAACCGACAGGAATTTAACTCAATTGAGTTTGAAAAGGAAAGCGTCGAGATTTCTCTTTCTCCTGGTGGAGAAGAAACCTTTGAAATGCTGATCACAAACTACGGGTCTCCTAGCCATATCCATTTCTCAGTAAGTGAAGAATTAAAAGGCCAGATCACTTTTCTTAGGGATAACCCGTATGTGCTTCAAAAAGAATATATTTCTGTAGTTGCAAGAGTCCCGCAAGAAGGCAGGGTGCTTACAAAAGGACAGATTTATATCACAGTGGGGTACGGTTCAAGAAAAAAAGGTTTCCCAGTACAGCTTGGAAAAATTGATCCAGAGCCGCTGGAGCAATTAAAAGATGAGGCCTATGAAGGAGCCGGGGGAGAAGAATCCAGTTCTCAAGGGTCCTCAGTTAGCCTACCTATAAAGAAGACCTCTCGCCGCAAATCAGGAAATAGGTTTGGAGGTTTCTCAGCTTCTATCCGTAGAAGCTTTACAGGAGGCTTCTCAGCTTCTACGGGAAGAAAAAGCAGAAATGTAGGTAGGAACGATAAATTTACTCTGAACATTGCGTTTGGAGGCTTTTTACTACTTATATCCCTGTTCTTCCTCTACTTTATTCTGCCATCTGGCTTGCAGTTTAAAGTCAGTTTTGTCCAATCACTTTTGTTTTCAATCCTTTTTGTGACCTGCATGATATACATCCTGCTAAAAATTACAGAAGGAAGCTAAATCCTTCAGGAGAGACGAAAGAGAACCCTGTCAATTTATTGGCTGGATGAATTCGTCAACTCCATTCGTCCCTTTTTACTCAATTCTATTCTCTTACTTTTACTTCTTGTTTTATTCTATTCTCTTACTTTTACTTCTTGTTTTATTCTATCCCTTCTACTTCCTGTTTTATTCTATCCCTTCCACTTCTTGTTTCATTCTATCCCTTCTACTTCCTGTTTTATTCTATCCCTTCCACTTCTTGTTTTATTCTATTCCTTCCACTTCTTGTTTTTCTATCACTTTCACTTCTTATTTTACCCAGTCCTTTTTTAGAAGTAGAGAGTGTTTTTATACCATGACGATATTGGTATTGTGTTCGTACCAGAAGGAGTAAATGACAGATTTCCTGAGGGTTGTTAATTTAATTATTTTCCTATCTTATTCAATATAATTATCCTTTAGTCTATAATCGCTATTAGGAGAACTGTTAAGGAAGCTTATCCATGAAGTATATTGTAGTTACCGGTGGGGTAATGAGCGGGCTTGGAAAAGGCATTACCATCGCATCCATTGGCAGAAACCTTAAAAACAAAGGTTATAAAGTCACGGCTATCAAGATCGACCCTTACATCAATATTGATGCAGGCACCATGAGTCCCTACCAGCACGGGGAAGTCTTTGTGCTCAAGGACGGAGGTGAAGTTGACCTGGACCTTGGGAATTACGAGAGGTTCCTTGATACAGAGCTTACCAGGGACCATAATCTTACCACTGGCAAGATTTACCAGGAAGTAATCTCCAAAGAGAGGAGAGGGGACTATCTCGGAAAAACTGTCCAGATCATTCCCCATGTTACAAACGAGATCAAAAACAGGATCCGGAAGGTTGCTGCCCGGAGTGGAGCTGATGTCTGTCTTGTTGAAATAGGTGGGACGGTTGGGGACATTGAGAGTATGCCTTTCCTTGAGGCTGTACGCCAGATGCACAGGGAAGAGCCTCCCGAAAATATTATATTTATTCATGTGACCCTGGTTATGGAAGACCTTCAGGGTGAGCAAAAAACTAAGCCTACTCAGCATTCCGTAAAGGAACTTCGTTCCCTTGGGCTCAGTCCTGAAGTGATCGTTGCAAGGTCAAAAACTCCTCTTCAAGAAAGTGCCAAAGAAAAAATCGCCCTCTTTTGTGATGTGCCTCAGGAACTGGTTATCAGTGCATATGATGCCGACGACATTTATGAAGTGCCTCTTGAGATAGAAGAGCAGGGCTTGACCACCCAGCTCATGAAACACCTGCAGCTGAAGTCAGGTGTCGAAAACGGTGGGTGGAAAGAGATGGTCGCAAGGATGAAATCCACAACCGATACGGTTAAAATGGCGATCATTGGGAAATATACCAATCTTGAGGACTCTTACCTTAGCATCGTTGAAGCCGTCAAACATGGAGGAATTAATAACAAATGCAGGGTTGAAATAGATATGGTTGAAGCCGAAACCCTGGAAGAGAACCCGGCTGAGGTTGAGAAACTGATACAGTATGATGGAGTTCTTGTTCCAGGCGGTTTTGGGGAACGAGGTACTGATGGCAAAGTGCTGGCAATCAAGTTCGCCAGGGAAAACGATATCCCGTTCCTCGGGATCTGCCTGGGCATGCAGCTTGCAGTCATCGAGTTTGCCAGAAATGTGGCTAAACTTGGAGAGGCAAACAGTACGGAATTTGATGAAGATACTCCTTACCCTGTGATTGATCTCCTGCCTGAGCAGACCGGGGTTGCGAATATGGGCGGAACCATGCGCCTCGGAGACTATGAAGCCATCCTCAAAGAAGGCTCGATTGCCGAAAAAATCTATGGAACCAATTACATTGTCGAGCGCCACCGCCACAGGTACGAGGTTAATCCTGAGTTTGTGGACAGGCTTGAGTCTTTTGGAATTGTCTTTTCCGGCAGAAACAAGAACAGGATGGAGATTGCCGAAATTCCTGGCAAGCGTTTCTTCTTTGGTTCCCAGTTCCATCCTGAATTCAGGTCAAGACCAGGAAGACCGTCTCCCCCATTCAATGCTCTTGTTGAGGCAATGTGCAAATACAGGAAGGAGAGAGAAGGCAAATAAAGAAAGTAGAAATTGTTTGAGGGACTTCTTACTCTTAATTCCCTTTTACTTTAAACTCCCTTTCTTATAAGCTTTTTAATCCTGTATCGAAAATAAAACTTTTAGTATGACCTAGCTCTCTATTAAATAATTTAATCTGGTAGGGAACAAATAAATACTTAAAAATAAAAATGAATACTTAAAAATAAAAATGAATACTTAAAAATAAAAATGCGGTGATTACGTTTAAAACTGAAAATAAAATAATTACATTAAAACTAAAAATGCAATAATTGGTTTTAAAAATAGAAACCATGATTTACGAAATATCTATTAGGGCGTTTAAATCAGGAACGTCTGTAGAGATATTACAACTTCATACAACTTCACTAAATTTCACTAAATCTATGAAGGTACGCACTATGGCAATGTCTAAAAAAGATCTGGAGAAGAAGAAGAGCGCTAAGAGAGAAAAAATGGAAAAGCTGGAAAAGATGGCTTCTGCAGGCAGCAAGGACGCTAAAAAGAAGCTTGCAAAAGAAAAGAAGAAAAAATAATTCCTTAATGTGGTTTCCTTTTTATACAGTGTGTGAGAAGATCCGGGGATTATTCATCCCGATCTCCACCAATTCTAATTTTAAAAAGTTCCTGGATTTCAGCTGATGTTTTGTTGTGTGTTTTTGTTGTATGTTTTTGTGGTATGTTTTGTGGTATGTTTTTGTGGTATGTTTTGTTGTATGTTTTTGTGGTATGTTTTGTGGTATGTTTTGTTGTATGTTTTTGTGGTATGTTTTGTAGTATGTTTTTGTGGTATGTTTTGTGGTATGTTTTGTGGTGTGTTTTTGTGGTATGTTTTTGTGGTATGTTTTGTGGTATGTTTTTGTGGTAAGCCTCGTGAGAAAAGGACAAAGACAATCTCATCATACCAGGCGGCTTTAAATAGAACAATAGAACGTTTTTACATCAGTAGATGCTGATGGTCGCGGAACCAATCGATAACAATTGCACGGATGACCTCACCCCCATTGAGCAGCCGTTATAAGCTGTAAAAATGCTTAACTTTTTGCGGTAAGACTCTGGCACAAAAATTCAATCCTGTTGTTTCCTTTTTTCCTTCTAGTGTCGCGTCAGCAGTAAAGTGTCTCATATAGTCGGATAGTCGGATAGTCGGTTATAGCTATTCAGAATCCTTTAATCCTTGAGGATTGACGCGACACTAGCCATATTATCCCTCGGTTTATTTTTTATTGTTCGTCACACCCTTCTTCAAATTCCAGAAACCTGGTAACATCGACCTTGATTTTTTCCTCTTTTTTTGCCCTTACGAATATAACAGCCCATTTAAATAATTTGAAAATTTTCACTGTTGCCACCATTTTATTTTTTTCTGCATCCCCTCTCATTTCACTGTTTTTAGGATTGAATAACCAGTTAGGCAACTTTGGGTTGTCTAAGGTATCCAATTATGGCATAAGTAATCCTTATTTTTTATCGAGGGCCTCAAGCTCCTCTTAATTTGCATTTGCTC
>DADO01000183.1:11653-16508 GCA_002509325.1 Methanosarcina sp. UBA402
TTTGCATTTGCTCCTCTTAATTTGAATTTACCATTTCCCGAGCCTTCATTTTTCGAATATCGTGATGTAGGAGATCAATATATTTTGAAAACATGTTTACCCCAATCCCCAACTTTATATAAAATAGGTTTGAAATATTGACCTACGTTGTAATTAAATGTATACAGTCATCATATATAAGCTATTAGTCTATAGCAGGACAGCATCTAGTTTTTGCCGTAACTTTTGTCAATGAAACCCCTGGAAATCTCGTTAACCTGCTGCTCAGTTTCTTCGTAGTCCCTATTCTAGTGATTAATTTCTTCAGGAAGCAAACTATTGAGTCTTTCTTTGAGTTTCAACTGCTGGATATTGTCAGGGACAACACTGGAGATTATGTTATAGCAGTACTGAAACAATATATGTTCTTGCCATTGTTTTTTAGTCCTCTCAATTGTACTCATAGGAATTCCAGCCGTGATCTTCACAAACTCGATATTCATTGCAAACCTTTACGGAAGGCTCGTTGAACAGAGGCATACCCTTGGGTACACCCTCGACTTAAAAACTCAATCGCGCGGTCTCTCAGCCGTAGAATCCGGATAGATTTAAGCCTCAAGGCCGGGTTCTACGGCTGAATTCCATTCATATTTTCTCGTCTTTACTATTTAATTTGTTAAATCTTATTAACAAGATAAGAAAAGTATATATGTCTAAAAGCTAAAAATCCTTCTAAATAATTTTATATGTAATCTTCATAAATGTTCGAGCTGACAACATGAATAAAACAAAAATTCTGATTATAGCCATTGCATGTATTATCGGAATACTGGGTATTTATTATGAATATCATGATCAGGTAGCGTTGAAAGTTATTTTTCCTGATAATAAAAATTACATAGATGAAGAGGTGCAGGTTGAGGATAAAGCAGCAGCTGATATATTTGGCAATATAAGTTATACAGATGAGGAACTGCAGGCTCTGTATCAAAAGTACGATATTAAGGAAAATGACCTCAAATTTACCAGGGGAGAACTTCCAAATTATCTTGAAGGTACTATTCTTTACGGTGACCTTAGAGTTATAGTCAGTGAGACCGGAGAACCGCGAGAGGGTATGAAAGAAGGCGAGCACTATGATGTGATACTAAGCGAGCAAGAAATGTCAAAAATATTAGAGAAGGCAAGGGAAGACTACATTGAAAAATATGGGGTAGACCCTGCAAATCCCAAACTCGATGAGGTCAATGGTTACCTTATCCCTATACAGGAAGCAAAGAGACTTGTATCCCTTAATATGATCACAGTAACAGAATAAAAAATGAGTTGTTTTTATTCAAGGTTATATAGATTAATATTCAAATTATGAGATTTTGAACTTCTGAAAACATCTATTCAGGTGATGAAATGAAGGTTGGGAAGTTAAAAGCTATTTTAAAAGTTAGTTTCACTTTTTTTATACTGATTATTATTCAGTTATCTCTTTTCTCTGGAGTTCAGACAGCCAGCGCTGCTTCAGAAGAGCCGAAAATTGAGGCTTTAATCCAGAATCTTAACGCTTCGAATGTGAGTGTTAAAGCAGATTCCGTAAAAGCCCTGGTCGAAATTGGGAAACCCTCAGTTGAACCTTTAATTCAGGCACTTGGAGCAGAAGATCCGGATATCAGGGAAAATGCAGCTGTAACTCTCGGCAAAATAAAGGATGAGAGTGCTGTGCAGCCGCTGATTAAACTGTTGACAGATGAAGAATGGGAAGTTGAAAAAGGAGCTACTGATGCCCTTATTGGAATCGGAAAACCTGCCGTAGAACCACTGATTGAGATTTTACAGGATAAAAACGAAGATGTTTATCTCCAGATGAAGGTTGTTGCTGTCCTTGCTGGAATCAAGGACGAAAGAACAATTCAGCCTATGATTCAAGCACTGAAAGAAAAGCCGGAACTTCAAGCAGATTTGGGTTATCACCTTGGTCTGATGGGTGATCCAGCTGTAGAGCCTTTGGTCCAGGCCCTTGGTGACGAAGATCCCAATGTCCGGGTGCGTGCAGCTGAAGCTCTCGGCAGAATCGGGGGCAAGCGTGCTGTTGGACCGCTTACATCCGCTCTGAATGATGAAGATGAAACAGTTCGTGTATTTGCAAAACTGGGGCTTAAAAGCATTGAAGCTCAACACGAAAATCCTTTAATTGCAACTTTCGGAAAAGAACGCGAGTTCTATATTGAAGACCAGACCCGAGAATGGTATAAGAAACTCGATACAATCTGCAAAATTGCAAGAAATTATATGGAGCCTTATTCTTATCCTGAGGGACCGGTTGTAAGCTACGGCTGGGGCATTGAGAATCGCGTAGGAGTAGGAATTCTGGAAGGCTCAGAAGTTAACAAATCAACTCTTGATAATATTTATGATGTATTTAACCGGGCAGGAAAAAAGATAGGAGTTGCCGATGTGCCTGTTGTATTCAAATATGAAGGATTTGTCCAGGTAGACGAGGAAATCGTACCAGAGGCAGCAGAAGACATCGAAAATGCCGAAAACCCAGCAGGAGCTGAAAAAACCAACAAAACAGAAAGATCGACGGAAGATGCACGGGCACCTGTGAATACTTCTGGTCTCGGGGCAATGTTTGCTTTGTCAGGGATTTTAATTTCAGCCTGTATTATAAATAAGCGCTGATTTGAATCTTCTGGCTAAGGGCTGAGGTACATGTATCCTGCGATGAAAAATTCATTAATTCTCGCTTTATTACTTGTTTTTTCAGCTGTCTTCGTTTCAGCTGCTACAGCAACTGAAATAGTTCTCGACACCGAACATCACCATCTTGGTGATGATTTCAAAGAAGAATTAACCCCAGGCGATCCAGAAGGGCTGGTTTACACAGCTACTTTTACCCTGAATTCTTCGGCAGATATAGAAAGTGCAGAACTCACATTGAAAGGCAGAAGCATTGTTCCTGGACCAACGGATGAATTTTCAGATAAAGTGTATCTCAACGAGATAGAAATCGGGCCCCTTAACGACTATATCCCGGCAGAAACTCCTGATTCCTCTGAAGTAAAAATCAGAATTCCGATTCATCCAACTCTTTTCAATCCAGGGACTAATACCCTAAAAGTCATCTCCGGGAGTAATGCAGCCGGCAGTAAATATGACGACTTTGAATTTCACGGGCTTTTGCTTCAGTTAAAGGAAATCGAATCTGTAACCCTGGAACCGCCTTTGAAAGTTGCCTGGACCTATGAATTGCCCTGGCAGCTTGGGTATGAGATATCTCCTGGGGTAACACTTGCTGCAGACGGGATCCTCTATATTGCTAGAGAGGATTTTGGAGATGCTATTATTATAGCGGTGGATGCGGAAACAGGTGCCTTACTCTGGAGTAAGGAATGGAGTGATGAACTAAGTGTTAACCTGGAGTATAAAGACGGGGTTTTGTTTGCTGTTCACTACTCAAAAATTGATGCATTGGATGCAAAAAACGGGGAAATATTGTGGAGTAAAGAATATCCGAATATCCAGTGGGGTATACCCGTTGTATTTGGAAATACCCTGTTCATAAGCACGCCTGGAGACAGGTATGTGTCTGCTATTGATACTGAAAACGGAGCTTTGAAGTGGGAGTATGAACTCAACATAAACGACGCTGGAGCTGAAGGTTATGGTTATGAGTTGTCAAGAATTGTGACGAATGGAAATCTTGTGGTATTCGGATACCTGGAAATACCTGATAATGAGGGCATAATTGCGCTCAATGCACATACAGGAGATATGGAATGGGAATTTGTCTATCCAGGCAAGGTTTTAAGTCTCGAACCCTTTCTTTACAAAGGCCTGGTTTATGCTTCGAGACCAAGGAGTATTATCGCATTGTCTGTTGAATCCGGAGAGGAAGCTTGGAAAATAAACAATTGGGGATTTGAGAATGTTGTTGAAGTAAAAAATGGCAAATTATTTGTTGGTTACTCAAATCCTGGCGTCTTAAATGCTGAAACCGGCGAAATTCTGAATGATTACTCCTATCCAAATGTAAATTTTTTCACAGCTGTGATTAGCGATCAATTCATATGTTGTACGGATTCGAGCAGTGTACAATTTTTTGATTCCAGCACCGGAGAACTCATATGGAGAAGCAGTAAAATTAAAGGATATGATGTCTCTAAGCCCTTACTTTACAAAGACAAATTATACCTGGTTTCAACTGAGGGAACACTGTATGCTTTTGAACATGGAGAAGAAGGTATGTTCTTTACAAAGGGCCTCGAAAGTCATGCATTCTATTATTTTCCCCAGGTCGCCATTACTGCAATGCTAATTTTGCTGGTAGTACTTCTAATAAAAATTAAAAACTGGGCTATTGTCCTTGGCTCCTGGCTAATAGCTCTAACTGTGATTATTTTTCTATCTCTTAAAGCTTTAGAACCTTATTTTAGTGGGTTTGGATTCGGATTACTGCTTGTTCTGGCCTTCTTGTGTATTTTTGTAATTCTTCTGATTGGCATTGCGTTTCTTGTTTATGGGCGTCCGAAGAGGAGAAATCCGGGGGTAGCTAAATAGTCCTGAGTCGCGTTGTTCCTCCAGAATCTACTCTGGCAGCGGCTCCGTATTCATAGTTCATAGGCGGTTCGAAACAGAAAGGATTTCGGGAAAGGAAACCGAGGCACAGGCTCCGGCAAAGAAAATATACGGTTCCAATTTCGTAGGTGCCTTTAAAAAAGCTAAAAAGTTTGACAAGTGCTTTAGCTGAGTTCTAATTCAATTTGCTCTGAACTTTTCGGCAGGCAGAGGCGGATTTTATAATATTTTTTTTAGCCAAAGGAGAATCTAAATATTAGTTAGACTAACTAACTAACTAACTAACTGACTAACTGACTAACTG
>DADO01000183.1:16722-24189 GCA_002509325.1 Methanosarcina sp. UBA402
GACTAACTGACTAACTGACTAACTAACTAACTAACCAACTAACTGACTAACTAACTAACTAACTAACTGACTAACTAACTGACTAACTAACTGACTAACTAACTAACTAATAGTTTGATTAACCAAATCCCACACATTCTATTAATGGAGAGAAAAAAATGGCAATCTCTCAGTTTTTTGAAAAAATTGACCGATATTATCAAAAAAGTTTAAAAGAATATGAATTTTCAGCGGAATGCAGTGATATCACCTTCAATGCCTTCCTCTACCTCAGGAAGATTAATTCCCTGGCCAATCCCACAATGTCCGAACTGGCAAAGGCCATGAAAGTCAGTAAACCATCTGCTAGCAACATGGTTGCTAAAATGGCGGAAAAAGGCCTGCTGGAAACAAAGGCATCCGCAAAGGACGGAAGGGTTTGTTTGATCGGGCTTACCGATAAAGGAAAAAAGGTAATCGAGATCGAAAACATGGCCGACATGAAGTTTTATGAAAAGATCCGGGAAATTCTGGACGAAGAAGAACTTGAGGCTCTGGAGATGATTTTTGAGAAAATCGCCGCCGGGCTTGAAGAGGAAAACGCATGACCAATGAACGGGAAATGAGGTCTGAAAGCATCGGGAAACTTTTCCTGAAATTCGTTTTCCCGGCAACCATCGGGTTGATTGTTGCGGGAATTCAGGGGGTTATTGACGGTTTCTTTATTGGAAATGCGGTGGGCAGCCAGGGGCTTGCAGGAGTGACTCTTGCGTTTCCTTTACTTATAGCCATAGTTGCAGCAGGACATATGATAGGGATTGGGGCTTCAAGTCTTGTGGCTCTGGCCCGTGGAAGAGGTGATCTTAAGGAAGCCTTCAAGCTTGTACATAATGCTTTTCCCCTGCTCTTACTTGCAGGAATAGGGCTTACTGCTATCGGGCTGGCGTTTTCGGACTCTTATCTCCGCCTTTTGGGAGCTTCCGGCCCGGTCTTTGCCATGGCAAATGATTACCTCAGAGTCCTGTTTGCAGGTTCGATATTCCTGCTCCTGGCCATTGCCCTTGACCCCATTGTACGAAATGACGGAAAACCAGGACTTGCCATGATATGCCTAGCTGCGGGGGTTTTCGTAAATGTCGTTCTTGACTACCTCTTTATCATGCGAATGGGAATGGGAATTACCGGAGCTGCCATAGCTACAGTAATTGCTTTTTCCTTATCCGGGATACTGCTATCACTTTACCTCTTCAGCGGAAGAGCTGAGCTGAGGCTAAAACCCCGATCATTCTGTCTTAAATCAGAAGAAGTTTCCAGGATTATGAAGGCAGGCCTACCCTCCTTTGCAATGCAGTTTTCAACCTTCTTCATACTCTTTGGAAATAATTATATGATGCTTAGATATGGCTCGGAACTTGCGGTTTCAGGCTATGGTATTATAGGTTATGTCTTCTCGATCTTCTCCCTGATCTTTGAAGGAATCGCAGTTGGCACTCAGCCCATTATTGGTTTTAATTATGGGGCCCGCTGTTATTCTCGGGTTGCCCTGACCTTGAAAATGGCTGTTATTTCCTGCCTTGGGACCGGAGTGGTAGGTTTCCTTCTCCTCTCTATATTTCCGGAGCAGGTTATCCATATCTTCAACCACGACAGCCCCGAACTCCTGGAAATTACCCTTAACGGTATGGGAATTTTCATATTTGCCCTCCTTGCCCAGGGGACGGTTATGCTGGGTTCAGTGTATTTCCAGTCCATAAACAGAGTCAGGTCCGCTCTTTTCATCCAGCTCGGAAAAGTTTTTCTTTTCCTCCTTCCTCTGCTCTTGATTTTACCGCCCATACTGGGTCTTGATGGGGTCTGGCTCGCAACTCCTGCTGCGGAATTCCTGATGCTACTGATCGTACTGGGCTTGCTGTGGAGAGAGTTTGGTTTTCTCAAGAATGAAAGAGACCAAAGACCTCTGCTGCATTGACTGCCAACGATTAAACTGGATTTCTATGCCCCTTGCGAACACTGCAACCAGAACTCCCTGCATACGGAATTCGAGAAATCTGAGCGCATTAAGGGGGCAAAAACCACTCACTTTTTCCGAGGCCATCATAACCCACTATCACAATTGCTACTCCCACTTGTAGTGTATGGATCAGCCAAGCATTTCCAATCAGCAATCATACCATTGAAACTAATCCACTGGTGCCTGAATATGGAATCATACCACAATAGAAAACCTCTCAATTGCGTTGAGTGTTGTGAGTGCGGGAGCCGGAAAGCCGACGGCTTCCCGGGCCAGATAGAATAGAATGCTGCCATGAGCAAGCCCGGTTTTCCTGCGGCCTTATTCCCAGCAATTCGACTTTTTTGAGTTCTTAACAGTTCTTCTTAACTCATCTGCAGCGGATCTACCTTCATGTACTCCCGCAGTACGGTTGTAGCATAACTTCCCTTTGGCAGCATGAACTCAAGCACAGCTTTTGATTTACCGGGGTTCAGCTCATCCTCTCCGACCTCAAACTTCGGTTCAACCTGAAGGAGGATTTCCCGCCTTGTGCCTTTTGAACTCATCTCAGGAATTTCTTCTATATTGAAACCCTGCAGAGGAACTTTGAGTTCATCGAGAACTTCCTGCTCGATCTCTCCAGGAACCCCTGAAGCAAACTCCGTATTATAACCCGGAAGGGGAGCAGTTATGAAGGCTCGGTTTCTTTTAATCAGGCGGTTCATAGCAGTTACAGTTCCTGCTACCACCTTTTCGGTTTTTGAAGAATTCGGCAGGCCAAGCTCATTCTTAAAACAGACAATATCGCCTTCTACAGCCAGATTTAAGGGGATGCCTTTTTCGATCCTCTGGCACAGGATTGTATTATATATATAAGACTGGTAACCGTGCACGAAAATTCTGTAGAGGTTTTTTGGGAGGACCAGAAAAACGCCTGCAAAGTCGGCCGGGTTTGCTATCAGATGGTTCATCATTGCTCTTTCGTGTCCAAGATAGAGAGGATAGGTTTTCAAACCTTCCTTAAAATCGCGAGTGTCTTTAACGAACTGGCGGACTTCTTTTGTTTCTCCCGGCTCATCAGGGAAGGGTTCAGCAATATAGAGCAGGGCAGCTTTTTCAAAATCTCCCTCAACAATGGCTTTTCCTACCAGGTGAGTGACAGGGCGTACCGAGCCAAAACGCTGGATCCCAAAAAAGTTTGGGACTCCACCCTGAGCCAGGATTTCGTTTGTAGTCTTTTCGAGCAATTTGTATGTTTCTTCAGGCGAATAGTCTATGTTCCGAATAGTGATTATGAAATCGTTTCCCCAGAGATTTCCAAGTTCTACGGACTTCCTTGAGCGTCCAAGGACTTTTAGCTCTATATCTTTTAAGCGGATCTTTTCAATTTCGGAGGCGTCGACATCAAAAATACTGATTTTTTGAGTGGTAAGTGCACGTCTGTCCTTTGTGCCTGCAACGCCTATCCGCTTCTGGCTTATCTGAAGGGTTTTTGCGAGAGTCCGGGTCAGGTGATGAGTATCCCAGTTACGTTTTGTGAGCTCAAGAATAAGGTATTTTCCCTCCTGTCCTTCCTCTCGATTCGTAATCTCTTTAACGATAAAATCCTCCACTTCCTGGCGAAGCTGCCCTCCCAGGCCGTCGGTATCCGTGGAGTAAAGATTTATTCCGATCTGTTTTTCAATTTCCGGCACTTGCATGGGTTAAAAACTCTCCTCTATTACATATCTGGTGAAAAATTATAAAGGCCATCTGGGGTTGATGTCGATAGCTCTTACCTGGCTTGTGTTTACGAAAGTCCAGCTTCTGTATGTTTCGTTTCCTTCAGCTGCCTTAATTTTTACTTGGGCCGTTTTTCCGGGAAGCCCGCCTGCATAAAGGCTTGATGTCGGGTCAAGCATCAGCCAGGAGCCGTATTCATCAGTCAGGTAATTCACATCAACGTTTCCATAATAAGCCCTGATCCCTTTGACTGTAGCTTCGGTTGCATCGGTTCCATTGCCTATATAAACCGCTGCAAAAGCATGGTTGTTGGTCAGGTAAACCCGGGTTGTGCCTCCTACAGCCTCGAGCATGGATGACAGAAGGATTGCTTGGTCTTCACAGTCTCCGGCTTTTATTTTCAGAGTAACATTTGCAGGTTCCCAGATATCGTTACCTCTTGGGTCACTGACATATTCGATTTTCTCTTTTACCATATCAAAGAGGGCACAGACCTGATAGATGTTATATGCTCCTGGATATGAGCGGGCCACTTCGGCTGCCCTGCCCCTTACATCAGATTCGGCTGGCTCCACAAGTTGGTTTATGGTCTTAAAGTAAGGAGCAGGATTGTATCTGTACTTTGGAGTTATTTTTTCCGGCATTGGCTTCAGGTCGACAGCAAAGCTTTTCAGGGAATAGGGCTCGTACTCGTGCCACTTTCCTTCCGAAGTCGAAGCAAGTAGCCAGAGGATAATATTGAGATTGACTTTTTCTTCCTCAGGGATCTGGATTGCAATTACTCCGAGATTCTTTTCTTCTTCTGGGAGAATCAAAACTCCGCAGTCCTCAGAATAAGTCCGGTTTTCGGAGGCATTAACCGAAACCCCAAACCTGTCAATAAAAATTGGGTTTCGCCCTTCGTTTTTAATGCGGATTTTCATATAACCCACACCCCCCTGGAATAATTCTGAAGTCTGATAGTTACTGCTCAGGGAGAATCCAGGCTGCAATGGAGTTTTCATGACAGGAGTGTGTCCAATTATCCTGGGAGAGTACGTGGGTATTGCCGGTGAAGTAAATAGAGCAGGTTCAGGCGTATAGGCACTCTCCTCGCTTCCGAGATTCATTCCTGAGGAGATATAATCAGCTACCTCATTTTTAAAATTCTCAATCGAATCTGAAGACAGTACCCCGGTAAATATGGCGAGTACAAGACATATGAATAAAGTAGCAATTATTGAGACTGCTTCTTTTCTTGAATCCCCTGAATCCCTCATAATGCCCTCCTGAATCGACCACAGGCAGAACCTCTTTCCTGATCGGAGGGGCTATCATATCAATAGCCTCTACCAGGTTTAATTTTGGTGCAGTTTTTGCAGACCTGATTTTCAGGTCTCCGGCACTTAAACAAGTTTAAGGTCCCGCGTAACTTTATCTATAAGTTCTTCCTTTGCCGGCCCTATCCCAAGGACTGTAACTGTTCCAGGCTGAATTTCCGTAAGCCCGGCATCCTGTATAAGAGCGGTAGGAAGCCCTTCCCTTCTTGCTTTTTCCTTAAGCTCGTAAAGGTCTTTAAGGGTAGGAACTCTCAGGACAACTTTTTTCTGCCCACCTGCCTTCCACTTCTCAAGATCACTTTTACTTGCCCATTCGGCAGCAGAAATTGCAGCGTGAGCTACCTGTACTGCAAATTTACCTTTAGAAAGCTTCAAGTCGTCCCGGGTAACTATACATTGTTTATATTCACTCATCCTTTGCCTCGGGCTAATTCAAGGCCCATCTATTTCTTAAATGTTTTCAATAAAGATATCTGGGTCTTCTTTACACGCCGGTTTTTCCGTCTATACTCAGATAATTTTTTGTTTTTGTCCATTCCGAAGCAGCTATATTTTAATTCTAAGATTTTTCCAGATGAACTATAATTTATACTTGATAACTTGGTTAAAATTTTTAAGATGAGATTGGATTTGGTATAAAATTGGTATCACTTTTGAAAATATGAAAGTAAATTAATATCCTGGATATATTATATCCAGGATATAATAGCTTGAATGTTGATATGCTGTTTTGATATGGCTCATATTATCGTTAATATTATTTATAAGTGTTTCACAAAATATTTCTTATGTAATTTATGATATATTCTGCAGGGTTTATCCCCCAGGCATCAAAAATCCCTTTTCCTGATGGCGTTCCATTGATTTCAAGAATTTGAGGCTTCCCTTCGGTTTGGCTGGGATGAACCTTGATTTTTTTATCAAGATCGCCAGTCAAACCTTCTATGATGTCAACACCTGCAAAAGTTGTGCCTATTGCCAGGGCAGCTTTCTCAGCAAGCTCTTTTTGCTCTTCCGTAAGCACACACCGGTCTGCACTTCCTCCCTGACTCAGATTGTTGATCCAGGATCCGGATGCTGCTTTTCGGTAAATTGCCCCGATAGCCGTGCCGCCAACGACAAAGGCTCTAATATCTCTTCCCGGGTTTTCTATGAACTTCTGGATGTACAGCATTCCTCTTTCTTCGAGCAGCTTATTGAGAATTGCTTCCATAGATGAGGATTCTATTTTTCTATCTGAAAACTGGACTTTCCCATCCTTTACTCTTGCAATATCTTTTCCCTTATACCCAAACACAGGCTTTATGACGGCGTCTTCAAATCTTGATATTACTTTCAGAGCTGCCTCCACATTCTGCACGGCTACGGTTTCGGGTACAGGCAGTCCTGCTTTTGCCAGAAGATAGGAAGAATGGTATTTATTTGCGGCATCCCGGATAGCTTCAGGGGAATTAACAACAGGGATTCCTTCGGCTTCCAGTTCCCGCAGGATGTCAAACCTGAAAGATACACCTTCAAAAGTCCCTGCACCGGCATCCCTTACAATTATCGCGTCAAGGTCACAGAGTTTTACATCTCCTACTTTAAAGACAGCTGTTGATTTCTTAGCTGCCAATTCCCCAGTTACCGAATTCATGCTGACCTGTGCAGCCCTGAGATCGAGAACAAAAGGAGAAAAACCTTTTTTTTTCGCTGCATCGGTAAGTGCTCTTGCTGTCCAGTCTTCAGGATCGGTGATAATAATCCCTAATTTTTTCATAGAGCATCATCAGGAGAATACCAGATCAAGTTTACGATAAGTACAGGAAAATATGAAAGTTAGAGATCATTCCATTTGGATTCGGTTAAGATACGAATTGTTCCAAACATATTACTTTCATCGTAATTTTCGTCAACTACAAAATTGGATATCAATATGCGATTAGAATATGAGTAGTCAATTTTGGGTTAACAAAATCCTTAACCGAATACAAATAGAAATCATTCTTATTCCTTTGGTCAGGTCTGCTCAGGGAAGGGCTCTAGTCCCTGCTTTTTTCGGTATTCATTTATTGCGCTGTGGACTGCTTCCTTGGAAAGAACTGAACACTCCAGCTTGCCTGGAGGCAGGCCTTCGAGAGCTTCAGCGACTGCCTCATTTGTAAGGCTCCAGGCTTCTTCGAGAGTTTTGCCTTTTATCAGTTCAGTTGCCATACTGCTAGACGCGATTGCTGCTGCACAACCGAATGTCTTGAACTTTGCATCTTCAATTCTATTGCCTTGGATTTTCAGGAAAAGCTTCATGTGGTCTCCGTGTGGGTTTCCTGCTTCTCCAACGCCGTCAGCATTCTCAATTTCCCCTACATTTCTCGGATTCATGAAGTGGTCCATGACCTTTTTATTATACACAAAACTCCCCCATTTTCATATCTCATTCTCACATCTCATTCCCACATCTCATTCTCACATCTCATT
>DADO01000183.1:24418-26552 GCA_002509325.1 Methanosarcina sp. UBA402
TTCTCACATCTCATTCTCACATCTTGTTCTCATATCTCATTCTCACATCTCATTCTCACATCTTGTTCTCATATCTCATTCTCACATCTTGTTCTTACATCATCTAGACTTTCTATTTTCTTCTACATTTTTTATTTATTCCTCACACACATTTTCGGGCTTATAGAAAGGAGACATAGCCCTCAGCTTTTTGACGATTTCAGGCAAGACCTCAAGTACATAATCAATATCTTCTTCGGAATTTTCATCCCCAAGCGTCAGGCGAAGGGAACCCTGAGCTATTTCCGGAGGTAATCCTATTGCTCTTAACACATGCGAGGGTTCAAGAGAACCTGAGGAACAAGCACTGCCTGTGGAACAACAGATCCCCATCTGATCGAGCATGAGAAGCAGGGACTCACCCTCAATATACTCAAAACTAAAGTTTAGATTGTCAGCAAGGCGTTTTTCTGGGTGCCCGTTTAATCTGCAGCTGGGAATTTCCAGGATACCGGCAAGGAGGCGGTCTCTCATTTCCTTCATCTGCTCATTGTGATTCTCAAGATTTTCTACTGCAAGTTCTATTGCCTTTCCCAATCCAACGATACCTGCAACATTCTCGGTTCCTGCTCGCTTTTTGCGTTCCTGGTCGCCTCCGTGCATGTAGTTGTCGATTTCTGTCCCTTCCCGAATATAGAGCGCTCCGATCCCCTTGGGTCCATAGAACTTATGAGAGGAAAGGGAAAGCATGTCAACATCTCTGCCTTTCTTTTTCATTTCAAGAGGAATTTTACCAATTACCTGCACAGCATCCGTATGTAAAGGAATCTCATGTTCTCTTGCGATTTTACCTATCTCAGGAATCGGTTCTTTTGTCCCGATCTCATTATTTGCATACATCACCGAGATCAGGATAGTATCTTTCCTGAGTGCAGCCTCGACTTCTGCAGGGTCTACAAGCCCGTATCTGTCTACAGGCAGGTAGGTCACATCAAAACCCTGGGTTTCCATATGCTTGCAGGGGTAGAGCACGGCATGGTGTTCGATTGGCGTCGTGATAATATGTTTTCCTTTCTTTCGCCTGGCAAAAGCGGTTCCTTTGATAGCCCAGTTATCAGATTCGGTTCCTCCTGAGGTGAAGTATACTTCTTCAGGATTAGCCCCTAGAGCTTTTGCAAGTTGCTCACGGGCGGCTTCCACGGCTTCTTTTCCTTCTCTTCCTATTGAATACAGAGAAGAAGGATTTCCGAAATGTTCTTTTAAAAAAGGCAGCATAGCTTCAAAAACTTCAGGTTTTGTGAAGGTAGTGGCTGCGTGATCCATGTAAACAAAGCGCTTTTCTCCCATCAGAACCCCTTAGAAAATAGGGATTTGCGCAAATATGTATTTATTGCATATTTTGCTTCCTGGATTCAAGATTTGAAATAAGCCGCAGAGAAAAACTATAGGGAAAAACCACAGAGAAAAACTATAGAGAAAAACCACAGAGAAAAACCACAGAGAAAAACCACAGAGAAAAACTATAGAGAAAAACCACAGAGAAAAACTATAGATAAGCCATCAAGATATTATAGCTAAAACATGTTTTAATTCTTGACTACCAATACATATATTTATATTATTTAGTAGAATTTATAATGTAATGGAGGGGAGTAGAGAATACCAGCTTTACCTTGAAGCCCTGGATGACGAAAGGTCGGCATGGGGGAGGAGAACGGCCATAAGGAGGCTCTGTGACTGCAAAACCGAGGAGTCTCTATACTACCTGAATGAGCTTATAGTTGACAGATATTGCCTGGTGCCTGATTGGCTAAAGAGGATCGCAAAAGAATACTACGTATCTCTGTGCCTTGAATTTCTCTGATTTTTCTCTGATTTTTACATCTCAGAGAGGTCTTGAGAAAGCATTCTGTTTTTTACCTCAATTGTTCTCATGTTTAACTTGACTTGTCACATTCCCTTGGATATTTTCAGCGAAATCTATAACATTGTGATTATAGAATATTTTCATTAATGAGATAACTTATGATATTATTCGAGGATCTCAAATTAGCTTTTAAAATCCCCAATCTAATTTGGGTAATGGGCATGAGTTATTGAAAACTGCAAACACAAGAATCTTTCTGCATCTTTCTTAAATATGGAAGATATTCTC
>DADO01000183.1:26723-26854 GCA_002509325.1 Methanosarcina sp. UBA402
CGGAATTGATCAATAACTCACGTATACGACCTAATATTCCGAACGCGTTTATTGGACATCTAATTTTAAAGGTAACATCCAATCTAATGTATATAATAATACGACAGTAACCTAAGTTTGACAGTATCCAC
>DADO01000122.1:0-2033 GCA_002509325.1 Methanosarcina sp. UBA402
TGGGAGACGCTTTCAAATTATTTTTTTGCGGTTAAACCGGAATTTGTCACACTGTAATTACCTGTACAACCATTAAAAGAACCCCTTTTCCTATTTCACCGTTGTAAATTTGTCCAAGTCCGGCAAAAAAGAAAGATGCCACTGCTGCAAGCCCAGGATTTTTCAAGGCCGTCCTTGTTTGTTCTACACCGCATTTTGGACAGATTTTAGCATCTGGTCTAATTTCTTCTCCACAAGATCTGCAATATACTTCCAACTGGTCCAAGATATCCACTTCCTGTATTTGATCATTCACTCATTAAGTATTTTAACTTACTCATTTTACATTAATATATTATAGACTTCATTAAAATTTAATGAGGTTGCTATTGAAATCAAAAAGCTAGTACTGCGGTTCCGAAGTATATTCACAAAACTTGACTTTTGAATCTATTTAATGATCCTAAATTTTCCTTTCTAATGAGAAATTCATTTTGGGATCAAAGCACTAGTATATAAGAAAGTAATGTATCAAACATTTTGTAATTCACATGGATTCAAAAGCAAGCCCCGTCAAAATAATAATAAAAACATAGCCGGCTAATTTTGAAAAACACCATAGCACTGCAGGTTTGTAAGTAAGGCCATTACAGTTTTTTACGCAAACTTTAATACATATATGTCATATTATATTGCGTGTCCAAACCTGAACAGATCTCCATAACTCGCCATATAAGTTATGACAAACTTGTTCAAATGATCAAGGCTGAGAAAAATTCTCGAGTTGTCCAACGTCTCATATTCATCAAAGCTCGTTATGAAGGTAAAAGTGTTAAAGAAGCCTCAAATATTGTTGGAGTCACCAGAAGCAATGGAAACCTCTGGCAACAGAGATGGAACGCTCAGGGTTACGAAGGCTTAATCCCTCAATTTAGAGGTGGAAGTCCCTCAAAACTCTCAGACCTCCAGAAAGTAAAATTAAAGGAAATGCTTAAAGAACGGGAGGATTGGCTAACTCGAGAAGTACAGGACCTGATTCTTCAAGAATTCAGTGTCGAATATAGCCTTAAACAGGTCTGGGTTATTCTCCAAAGTTTAAAAAATAACAGGTGAAAATAATTAACCAATCCATAACTCAAAGTTATTTCTCTGAATTTTGAATTTGAAATTATTAATCCGTTTCTGACTATGAAAAATAGTTCTGAAATTTTCTAATTTTGAGAGTAAAATTATTTTTAATAGGTTAATGAAAATAAAGAATTTGAAAACGATAAGGAATATAGAATATTAGGAGAACGATAATGAAAATAAAACAAGAAATTAAAGTATTTTTTATTTATGAGGTTTGATAATTGTGTATATTCGACAGGCTAAAATTGAAGATGCAGACGAAGCAGCAGAATTAATTTGCATGGCCTGGGGAGAATGCGCTTATGTGCTTGCAGGTTCTAATAATCAGAAGGCTGCACAAGATGTTATTAAAAAATTCTATAAACAACCTGATAATATTTTGAGTTATCAAAATATTCATGTCGCAGAGGGACGTAACGGTATCGCAGGTTTGGTTTTGTCATTCCCCTCTGACCATTTTCCACGTTTGAGTAAGTTATTGGTAGAAAAGCTTCCTAAATTTTATAAATCCAATGTTGAGGATTATCAGGGAAAAGTAATTCCTATGCTAAAAACAAAAGAGGCAGGGCCTGGTGAATATTATATAGATTCACTTGCCGTTTATCCACAGTACCGAGCGTGTGGAATTGGAAGCCGATTACTAAAGGTAGCAACTCTCAAGTCTCATAAACTTGGCATTCCCAAGACCTCATTGATTGTAAAACCCGAAAACAAAGGTGCCCTTAAATTATATAAAAAACATGGATATTCTGTAAGAGGGAAACTGAAACAGGCTGGAACAAACTTTTTGAGCATGGTTAATCCAATTAATCAGACTGGAAAATCAAGCAGTAAAAAGGGCATCATTCAGTAAATTCTTATTGTTTCAAGCGTAGTTGAGCCCTCCATCGTTCCATTTCTTTAGCATGAAAGTGCTTTCAAGT
>DADO01000122.1:2209-7240 GCA_002509325.1 Methanosarcina sp. UBA402
GCATGAAAGTGCTTTCAAGTACTTTCATTTTTTGTGCCTGCAATTTGAAGGATTTCATGTTCGTTTTTTCTAATCTTCTACCATTTCGGCCCTTTATTCCTTTTTTAACTTATGAGCAAGACCTGTTAAACAAAAAATGAGCAAAAAGTGAGCAAAAAATGAGCAAAAAGTGAGCAAAAAGTGAGCAAAAAATGAGCAAAAATTTAGACAGAGGTCAAGTTTCAAAAACCTTCGGTAAAGGCTCAAATGAAATATTGGCATTTTTTCCGTTGTACCATCTAAATAATACAAAATATACAATAAGTTTTATAAAATTCGAGGCAGTATATGAGTTGATTTCATGGAATACATCTCATGAGTATAGCAGAGTGTAGCATTACACTTTCCAGTTTTAAAAACGGTGTTTAGAATGCCCAATGGAAAAACACATGTAAAAATAAACATTACGTTGCTGCTTGGCATATTGCTAAGTTTACATACAAACTTTATGAAATCATATATTCCAGCAGAATATACTGAATTTGATACTATAGCAATATTTTCATTTGCACTTATATTTGGGACATACTATCTCAGTCCTGACCTGGATATTAAAAGTGAGCCCTTCAAGAGATGGGGAATTCTTAAATATATCTGGTGGCCTTATCAAAAAATTTTTAAGCACCGTGGGAAACTGCACCACCCACTCTCAGGCCCCATCATAATCATTTCAACTGTAGGGTTATTTATCATAGTACCAGTTGTCAAATTGTTCAATCTCGATATAACTAACATACCGACAAAATATCTCATTTCATTATTAACTGGAATTGTTATTTCTATTGAAGCACACATACTTACAGATGTAATATACACCAAAGTAAAAAGAAAATCCACAAAATTAAAAAAGAAACTAAAAAATATTTGCACTCTCAAATCATAATTTTTTTATTTGGACGAAAAAATTCCCAAAACCCTAAATAGTGAAATTCAGATAATTTATCTGGGTGAATAATTCATGAAAAAGACTTTCGAGAAGGTTTACCAGTTAAAGCTTTCCATGAGAGGCATTACCCCTCAGATCTGGCGGCGAATCCAGGTGCCAGAAAATTATACTTTTCTGGACCTTCATGATGCTATCCAGGCTGCAATGAGCTGGGATGACTACCACTTGCACGAATTCGAAATGATAAACCCAAAAACAGGGGAGCTTGAACGAATAGGGACGAAAGGTGATGATTATGAAGATTTTGGTGAGCCTCTTGTGCCGGAAAATAAAGCCAAAATCTCCAGGTATTTCACGCTGGAAAATAAGACTGCTCTGTACACCTATGATTTCGGGGATAACTGGGAAGTAAAAGTCAGGCTTGAGAAAATCCTTCCTAGAAAAGAAGGAGTGGAGTATCCGATCTGTACTGCAGGAAAAAGAGCAGCTGTCCCTGAGGATATTGGAGGAATGTGGGGCTATGAAAATATGCTCGAAATCCTGAAGGATCCTGAAAATGAAGAATACGAAGATATCGTGGAATGGCTTGGAGAAGATTTTGATCCTGAATACTTTGACCCAGAAGACATTTCTTTCTGAACTGGAAAAGTTGGAAACTGGAGAAGGTATCCCGAACTGCCGTAAAAACACAAATTTAATCTTTTTTTAACAAAAGACGTTTGAAAACGCCTTCAAAGCATTTCTTTGCTGAAATAGACAGCGTAGATTTTTTCAACTCTAGCTGGACGCCGAATGGTAAAACAGCATATGCCATGAAAACAAGGATTGAAGATGAATTTATACTTTCCCTGATTGAGGACTGACTTAAAAGAGGCTCTAATTCTGGTTTTTTGGGGAGATCTTCTAAAAAAGGGCTACTTCAGGGCGGAATTCTCTCACCTCTTCTTTTGAATTTCTATCTTGACCAGTTCGACAACCACTGGGCCAAAGTCGGGCTCAAGAACGTTGAAGGAAACCCAATTGAGCACCTTGTGCGTTTTACGGATTATTTCGTGGCTCTTTCAAAGGAATGGATCAGTCCTGACTGAGTTGAGGCGGTTCTGGCTGTACTGGGCCTCAAATTAAACAAAGAAAAGACCTATGTCGGGACTGTCGAGAATGGGTTTGAGTTTGTGAGCTTCTATTTTCAGGAGATTGCAGATGATAATGGATTGAGGAACAATATAGAGATTATATCTATTGGATGGTCAATTGAGAAGGTAACCAGGAATATTAAAAATATAACCTATATAAAAAAAGAAGAATTCAGAGATGAAAACGAAAATCAGTTGCTAAGTGAAGTAATCAAAAATATCTATAAAGTTCTTGACCTCTGGGTGAATTATTACAAGCATACGGATTAAGCGGTTGGGCTTGAAAGAATTGAGCAGAGTTTCAATAAAAAGATCCAATGGTTTATTTAAATATATATGATGTTTTTAGATATACAGAAACCCTTCATTAAAAATATCCAAATGTATTTATGCTAAAACTAAGATAAATAAAATTGAAAAAGATATTTTTAAAAAATCTCTATATTTCTCATGACTCCTGAAAATATTAAACTCAAAACCCTTGAAATGACCTTCGAAGGCTCAGAGGAGTTCAGGGGGGACGCAAATCAGATACGTGGATTCTTTGCGTCAAAATTTAATGGATACGACCAGCTCCACAACCATAACACTGACAAGTTTTTTTACCGCTACCCTTTGGTGCAGTATAAAGTTCTTGATAGGATGCCGCTTATAGTAGGTGTAAATGAAGGGGCAGAAATTTTAAAAAGTTTATTTGACAAATTTGATACAGTTCTCCTTCCTCATGAGGATTTTGAAATTACTGAAAGGTCTCTCAGGCTTAAAAAACAGGACTTTGGCCTTACAAAAAACATTTACTTTTATGAATTTCTCACCCCCTGGCTTGCTCTCAACAAAGAAAATGAAGAAAAGTTCTTTGAGACCAGAAACCCCGAAAAACAAAAGGAAATCCTCAGGAAGACTCTGGTGGGAAACCTGCTCTCCATGTCAAAAGCTTTTGGATATACGGTTCCTGACACCATAAAATGCGATGTTGATGTGGAAATCAGAAGTTCAAAGTACAAAAATATGGATTTTACTTCTTTTACAGGCGGTTTTATAGCCAATTTTTTGATCCCGGATTTTATGGGTATAGGGAAGGGAGTTGCAAAGGGGTTTGGGACTGTGAGGAAAATTCGATTTTGATTGTCTAATACATAGCTTTGAAAAGGAGGATTCAAACTTTGGATGAAAAAAGTGCAACAAAAAATGAGTCTGACAAATTTGCTGATTATAGAAGTGACTACCTGTTTCTGCTGATCGGTACAAATCCTTTACCAAATTATGTTGTTTATCACTTACTTGCAAAGCCATCTTCCCATATTATCTTTGTCCATACTTCTAAAACAGATCAAATCGCAAATAATCTTATCACAGTGCTTAACATTCCTTCAGAAAGATGGACTAAAATTTCTGTGGATGAATCAAACTCTAGGGACATATACACAAAAATATTTGAATACTCAAAAGGGAAACAAAAACTTGGGCTAAACTACACTGGTGGAACAAAGGCTATGGCGGTACATGCATATAAGGCCGTTCTAGATTCAAATCCAGATTCTGTTTTTAGTTATCTTGATGCTCGTAGCCTGGAACTAGTAATAGATGAAAGAGATTCTTCGTCAAAAAGAGTACCTGTAAGTCTTTCTGTCAAACCAACAATTCAAGAACTATTTTCTTTGCATGGGTACAGAATAGATAATAAAAGAGAAGTATTTATGCCTGAGATTTGTGAAGTTTTGGCAAATGATCTATTTGTAGAATTTCGGAAATGGTGTGACGAAAAATTAAGGTCCAAAGACTTGGGTAAAATACTGAACAAACGCGAACTGGGTAAAATACTGAACAAACGCGAACTGAAAAATGTAATTTTGCCTGTTGATCCACCATTTGAAAATTTGGCTAATTTTTGGGAAGGGTGCAACACTTTAGGGGAGCTAGCAGAAAAATGGGAATTTGGGGGAGCTAGCAGAAAAATGGAGAAAAAGGTTAAGAATCTGGCTGAATGGTTTGATGGTAATTGGTTGGAAGACTATACACTATTAGCATTTCTTGAAGTAGCAGAGGAATGCAAAATCCATGATCATATTTTAGGAGCCAAATTCAACAACGGCAAATTTGAGGTAGATGTGGCTGTTTTAAGAGGATATGAATTATTCGTAATTTCTTGTACAACTGCAATCAACAAATCTCTTGTAAAGCAAAAGTTATTTGAAGCTTATGTCCGCGGTCAGCAGTTAGGTGGGGATGAAGCAAAAATAGGAGTAGTATGTTTTGCATCAGAAACAAGTCCTGATGCAAGTCCTGAAATAATTAAAAAAGAAATTGAGGAAGAGTGGCATTTAGAAAACAAGTTTAGAGTATTTGGTGCTGAACAGATTCCAAATCTTTCGTTGTGTCTAAAAGAATGGTTGACATCTTAACACAAGAAGGTTTTTTTATGACAGAATTTACAGTCACGGTTATAGATACAATTGGGATTCAGGACTATATTTTTGGAAGCAACAACCTGAAACAGAACGTTGGGGCCTCTGGACTGGTTAATTTTGTAACTCATGAGATGGTTTACGAGGAATTGAAAAAGATTGGGAAGACCAATATAGAAAAAACTAATCTGGATTTAGATTCTAGAACATTAAATAGTAAAACGATTGAGAAAGATGATTTGGACTCAGAGCTCGTTTATTCCGGGGGAGGAAACACCGTAATTTTATTCAAGAGTCTGGATATTGCTAAAAAATTTACACGAGAATATACTAAAAAAGTTCTTTTAAAAGCACCGGGCTTACAATTGATTATCGCTCATAATAACTTCATATGGGATAAAGATAATCTTGAAAAAAAAGTAAGGGAAACTATCCATAAAAAAATAACACAAAAAAAATACAGCTATATTCACTCATCCCCTCTTCTTGGAATTGGGGTGAATGCTTCTTGTCAGTATACGGGTCTTCCAGCTTCCGAGACTAGAAAAGATGATGGAAAAGAAATTAG
>DADO01000122.1:7509-26548 GCA_002509325.1 Methanosarcina sp. UBA402
GTTTCGAGAGAGATATCTACAAAATTGGATTTTTTCCGTTCATCTAATGACAGACTTTGCAACAAATTTCTAAATAAGGATGAAAAAGATCGTGGTATAGATTTTGTATATGATTTCAATGAAATCGGTTCCAAAAATGAGTCAAGTTACATTGCTGTTGTTCATATCGATGGAAATGGAATGGGAAAAAGAATTTCAGAAGATTCAAAAAGACATGGGAAAGACGACCGTGAATACATAAATTCCATTCGTGCTCTTTCGGATTCAATTGAAGAAGCAAGTAGTAAGGCAATCAGAACTGCCATAGTTAGGTTGCTTGAATCTGAGAAAGACGAAGATGGTAAATGTAAAATCGAAGGAGTAGTAGAGTTTCAAAATAAATTACCTTTCCGACCAATTGTTTTTGGTGGCGATGATATAACTTTTGTTTGCGACGGTCGATTGGGATTAACTCTTTCTGAATTACTGTTACGCCAATTGACATCAGAGGACAAGAAATTGAGCGATGGACATCCTATCTCTGCTAGAGCTGGAATAGCTATTGTAAAAACCCATTATCCATTTTACCAGGCTTTAAAACTGGCAAACAACTTGGCAGAATCAGCGAAATTACATATAAAAAAAATAGAAAAATCCTCTCCCTCCGAAGAAGGAAAAATTTCTGCCCTTGATTGGCACTTTGCTTCTGGTGGAGTAATTGAAAGTATTAAGAACATTAGAAAGCGTGAATATAAGATCAAATGGAAAGAAGGCTCATCAGAAACATGTGGCAATTTAAACATGCGTCCATTACGCCTTGGAGAATCCGTAGGAACAGACTGGTGCTCCTGGAACACTTTTGAAGAAATTATTTCAAAATTCAAGGGTGAAGAATGGGAGGGTAAACATAACAAAATCATGCGCCTTAGAGAGGTTTTACGTAATGGACCCCATGAAGTTGAAAAATTCATAAAAATATATAATGATTCGCTTCCAAAAGAACAACCACTCCCTAAAATAAAAAACAACGAAGGCTCTGACAAAACGGGCTGGGTTGGTAATACTTGTACTTGCTTTGATGCAATTGAAGCTCTCGATTTTTTTGTTCGGCTTGAAGGGGGCAGAAAATGAAGACATTCTGGTTAAAATTTACTATAAAAAGTGACTCAACTTTTGGTAGGGGAGACGGTTTAGCGGGTCTGGTAGATGTAGAAGTAATGCATGACAAATATGGATTACCTTTTTTGAATGGAAGAACTCTGAAAGGCTTGCTTGAAGAGGAGTGTGCAAACATCCTTTTTTCCTTAAAAGAGCAAAATCATGAAATGAAATTCCAAGAAGAATTCCATGAATCTTCCAAACATCTTTTTGGAAGACCCGGAAGTAGCGATTCAGATAAAGCTATACTTCACATAAGTAATGCAACTCTTCCGGTGGATTTGAGAAAATCTGTAGCATACGAACTTGAAAAATCTCGTGGCTCTATGAAATTAAGTAGGGAAGATATATTGAATTCTCTGACTTCTATTCGTCGTCAAACTTCGATTGATGAAAAATCAAGAGCACCTGAGAAGGGATCTCTACGTTCAATGAGGGTAGTGCTTAGGGAAACATCATTTGAGGCGAAATTATCGTTTACAAAAGATCCATCTGGTTTGGATCTACCTTTGTTAGCAGCTTGCATAAAAGCTTTCAGGAGAGCTGGTACGGGTCGTAATCGTGGGAGGGGTAAACTTGTTGCTGTTCTTTGTGATGAAAACGGAATAAACGTTACTGAAAATAATTTTACTGTATTTTGTGAAAAGGTGATGCCATGAAAGCATTGACTTTCAATATACGTTTATTAGAACCCTTATTAGTAAACGATATAAGTGGAGGGGATCCAAACAGTGCGATTGGATTTGAATTTATTCCAGGCAGTGTAATTAGAGGGGCATTAATAGGCAAGTATCTCCAAGGAAAACCTAAAAGTTCAATCGATGCAGAAGACGCTGAATTTAGAGAGCTTTTTTTTGATAGAGCTGTATGCTTCTTAAATGCTTATCCTTTAAATAAAGATTATAGCCGGTCTTTACCTACTCCTCTTTCATGGCATGTAGAAAAAGGCGATCCTGATAACACAATATATGACTTTGCTATAGAGGATTATCTAGATAGCGAAGAAAATGGTCCTGAAAAAAATTGGAAAAAAGTTTCTGAACCTTTTTGTCATTTGTTTGAAAGCGATGAGGGAGAAGGAATTATTTTATATCAACCTTCCAATCAAGTCCAAATACATATCTTTCGTGCGAATAGACAAAAAGAAACTGCTGGAGAAAGTACAATTTTTCGTTATCAAGCATTGGAAGCAGGTCAAGTTTTCTCCGGTATTATATTAGCTGAGAGTGAATTATGTTTTAAAAAGATTAAAGATTTATTGACAGATGGAGTAATCTTTAATTTTGGGAAATCACATCTTGCAGGCTATGGACATGTAAAGATCAATAATATAAACAGCTATGATGAATGGGAAGAATATTCTGCTGTCGGTGATGGAGAAGACAACGCAGTAGTAATTACTCTTTTAAGTGATACTATTATTCGCGACGAGAACACTGGAGCTTATAGCACAAACCTCAATTCCATTTTAGGCACAGACTCTAAGTCCCTTAAAAAAGCCTTTGTAAACACGCGGGTAAGAGGAGGTTTCAATAATACCTGGAATCTTCCCCTTCCCCAAGTATTAGCTATTCGAGCAGGTAGTGTATTTGTTTACGAAAAAAGTTCAGAATTGCTTGATCGGCTAGAAACACTCAAGATTAATGGGATTGGAGAAAAAAGAGAGGAAGGTTATGGACGAATTGCTGTCAATTGGCACCAAATAAATGGAATTAAAGCAGAAATAGGGGAGTTTCAAGAATCTACTTTACCTTGCGAAATAAAAGATCCGGATAGCTTGTATTTGGCTAAAAGAATTGTTAACAGGATGACTAAAGAAAAGTTAGATCAATATTTAATCAAGGCGGTTAATGGGTTGGAAATCAATAAAGAATCCATACCTAAAAAATCTCAGTTGTCCCGCATGCGTGTGATAGTTCGTAGATCTTTAAACGAGAACGATTTGTCCATAGTTACAGATCACCTGGAAAAAATGAAAAAGACTGCACGTGATCAATTTCAAAATGCCCAGATTGAAAGAAAATCACTGGAACAGTGGATTAAGGAATTTGCAGCAAATCCGCAAAATGTTTGGGATACACTTCAAGTTCATCAAAATAACTTACCTTCATTAGGAAACATAAAATCAGATTTAAATGATAATCTGGCTTGTGAATACACTGCTCGTCTGATTGATGCAGTCCTTCACAAGGCATCCAAGGAGGTAAACAATGGATAATTCTCATTGGTTGAAAAGTCGAGAGATTGTAGAGAGAATCATTATCCTTGGAAGCCTTATCTTGGAAACACCAACATATTTTGGCGCAGGTGACCACGATGAACTGGTGGATATCCCATTAGCATTAGATCCATTAGAAGGTAAGACTCTTTTGACTGGCGCATCTTTAGCCGGCGCTTTGCGAAGTTATTTGAGGGAATTTGAGCACGGTTACGGACAACAAGGTGACAAAAAATCACTATATATGAATCTATTTGGCAACCAGGAAAACGATGAAGGTGAACAAAGTCTGCTTATTGTTGATGATTCATTGGGTGAAAAACCAAAAGTAGAATTGAGAGACGGAGTAAAAATCAATAACAAAACTCGAACAGCGGAAGATAAACACAAATTTGATTTTGAACTGATTGAAGCAGGTACTTGTTTCCCTATCGAAATGGAACTAGTGCTCCCGAAAGAAGATACAAGAAAAGAAAAACTACTTCTTGGTCTGGCTATTGCTTTAAATGGATTGGAAAAGGGAGAAATATCTTTAGGTTTTCGTAAGAGAAGAGGATTTGGTAGCTGTAAGATAAAGGAATGGGATGTCTGCCGCTACAACTTAACAACTCCTAAAGGGCTAATTAATTGGCTGAATGAGGATCTGAAGGAGGAAAAGCATGGTCAGAACATTTTAACTTTACTAGACATTAATGAAAGTAACCTAATTGATAAAAGATACCTTTTCACAATGAATGCCACTTTTTCTCTTGACGGTTCCATGATCATTAGGTCAGGATATGATAAAGCCGATGCTCCGGATACGGTTCATCTTCATTCAAACCGAGACGGAGAGTCGGTTCCTGTTTTAAGTGGTACCAGCTTGGCGGGTTCATTAAGAGCAAGAGCATTTCGTATTGCAAAAACTATTGGGAGCGAAGAAAAAGCTAGCGAAATGATAAACAGATTATTTGGTTCAGAAATCAAATCTCCTGCAGATAAAGCTTCTGCAAGTCAGCTAATAACAACTGAAAACGAAATCACAAATCCTCTGGATCTTGTACAACAACGTATCAAGATTGACCGTTTCACTGGTAGCTCTCTCCCTACAGCACTTTTTGATGAACAACCAATTTTTGAGCAGAAGGGAACAAACGTCAAATTGAAAGTACAGATCCAAAAACCGGAAAACGCTCAAATAGGACTCTTACTACTCCTGCTGAAAGATTTATGGACTGGTGATTTACCATTAGGTGGTGAATCAAGTGTAGGAAGAGGACGTCTACGTGGACTAAATGCAAAACTAACATATAAAGAAAGCTTTGACAAACAACATGTATGGGAAATCAATAAAAAAAATAATGGAAATATAGAAATTGTAGGTGACAGGGATAGGCTTGAAAATTATGTAAGTAATTTATTGGAGGTATTGTAGCATGAAACCAAAGGTCTTGAATCTAAAGTATAAAATCCTCCCGCTAAGTGTTCCTGCTGATTTTGGAGGCAATATAACAGCATGGTTTGAGGAACAGGCTAAAGCTCATGATCTCAGGTGGTTATTAGTTCATGCTGACGATGGAGTAATATGGGGTGAATTGAGAGATGATAAGATTCACCTGTCATCTAAATTATTTGGACCTTCATTGAGAGCGAAAACTCTTCAGATGGCAAGGTTATTTGGTACTAATAGTGAATTACTCATATGGAAAACTGATTATTGTAGCTGGCAAGCCCGCTTGGTGATTGATAATCAAGGACAAGAGATAGAATATTTTGATGAAAATATGCTTTTATGGGGTACCCGGTTGGAAAATAGCAATGATGATTTTTTTCTATGGAAACACGGATCTGAAGGATTACGACATGCTCCACCGGTTGATTCAAGCAGGGACTTGAAACTTAAGGTACGCCACTATATTGATTATGACAAAGATGGTCAGGCATATATAAAATACAGTCGATTAGTAACTATTGGGGCGGATATTAGGCAAGAGATGATTTAATGTTACCAAAGCATTCGAGTCCTACAGAAAAACGATTCGACAAAAAAACTAAGAATTCGTTTTGGGCATATGCTCCCTACAACTTTATACCTTTACCAGAGAAATTGGTGACAGTTAACGAATTACCAGATCAAGATTCATACACAAATAATACTGGTTATGTAAAATGTACCATGAAAACTGAGTCCCCCTTGTATGTCCGCTGTCCTATGACTCCTTCTTTTTTTAGTAAATGGGGGGATAAAAAGTATTATGAGTTAGATACAGATCAGAAAAACGAACGTGCCCATTTCTTTTACCGTGAGCAGAAAAATTGTCCAGTAATTCCCGGTAGTAGCTTACGCGGAATGATTAGATCATTGATAGAGATTGCAGGATATGGAAAAATACAGTGGGTAACAGATGATACAAAGGTGACATACAGAGCTGTTGCATCTTCACAAAACGACCCGTTAAGTGAACCTTATAAAAATATACTGGGGAAATACGGTAAAAAAGTAAATGCAGGATATCTGATAAAACATAGCAAAGAGTGGTGGGTAAAGCCCGCTAAAAAACCTTCAGAACTTGGATTTCCAGATAGAACTGCATATTTGAAAATTAAAGAAAAAAATATTCCCGACAATGCTATCGCTGGTTTTAAAAAACTTAATGATGATAGGTATAAACCTCAGTACCATGAGATCAGCTTTAACGCGGATATATTAGAAAGCAAAAAAGGGAATAAATACACTTATATTAAGGATTTAGATTCTCTTGGAAGTGGAAAGTATAAAGGTTTCCTTGTGTGCTCCGGAAATATGCTAGAAACAAATAGCGAGATACAATCTAACCGAAATAGTCATGCTATTATTTTTGAGGAGAATGAAGAAGCAGAAGAAATAAAAATTAATGAGCAAGCAATAAAAAACTATATTTCAGGGCTTACACCTTTTCAAAAAGAACCACCTTTTAATGATATTCGAGGTTGTTTAGTCGAAGGGCGTCCAATATTTTATGTTGAAAGAAGGGGAGAAGTTTTCTTCTTTGGTCATTGCCCAAATTTTAGAGTTCCTGCTATATTCCCTCAAAAAACAAATATTACTAGCCCAGTTGATTTCGTACCTGAGCACCTTAGATCAGAAAATAAGACAGATATTGCTGAAGCTATTTTTGGGTATATACATGGAAAAGCAGATTCGAGAGCTGGGAGAGTATTTTTCACGGATGCAAGAGTTGAATATGCAGATGAAGGTATTTGGTTTGATGAGGAGATGGTTACACCAAAAGTTCTTGCAACTCCAAGCCCAACAACCTTTCAACATTACCTAGTTCAAGATTCACGTAAAGCCCACAATCCAGATAAAAAGGAAGAATTAGCTCACTATGCTACTCCTTCTCCAGATGAAACCGTGATTCGTGGTCACAAATTGTACTGGCACAAAGGTAAAGTTGATTTAGAAGATATTATCGAATCGGATATAAAAAAGATTGAAAAATATCCAACTCAGTATACTAGAATTAAGCCAATAAAATCAGGAGTTACTTTTTCATTCCGCATCTATTTTGAAAACTTAAAGGATTTTGAATTGGGTGCTTTATTGTGGGTTTTGACACTTCCTGGAGAAAAAGGGAAAGAATATCGCCATTCACTAGGAATGGGAAAACCCTTTGGGATGGGTGCGATTAAGATAGAACCTAAACTGTATGAATGCAAAAGGGATGAAAGATATCAGAAGTTATTTGAAGGAGATTCATGGTACGAAGCTGTGCATAAAGTACCCAAAGAATCGATAACTAAGTTAATTAATACTTTTGAAAAACACATATTAGACCAGATTGGTGAAGAAAAAGATCAGCTTAATGAAGTTGACAGGATAAAAATACTTCTTTATATGATGGAGTGGAAGGGGCCTAGCACTGATTTAACTAGGTATCTCCAGATCAATCCTGTTAATGAATATAAAGAACGACCAGTGTTACCTGACCCATTTAATATCAGTCCACCAAAAAGCTTCCACAAAAGAGATTAAAATAAGAGTACTGAAATAATAAATAAAGTAATTACTTAACAGAGTGAAACCGATGACCACCAACCTCGAAACTCCGGAATGCTGCCCCCGCTTTGACCCTGCCCCCTGGGACGGAAAACTCTTTGAATGGAACAATAAAAGGTTCATCAAAGATTTCGTTACCACTCAGAATTACATGCCTCTGAATTTTGGAGAGGTAATAACAAGGATAAACGAAAAAGTCGCCAGGGCAGGTGCAGAAATGCCGGACTGGCTCTGCTTGTCGGACCATACCTCAGAAAGCAACATGGATCTTTACCTGGCTGTTGATAAAGAAGTGGACGGCGCCGAAAACGTAATACTCAGCGGGAAGTTTCTGAGCAAAGTCTACGAGGGAAGTTTCGAAAATACAGGAGAATGGTGCAGGGACTTTGAAGCCTACGCAAAAAGCCAGGGCCTGGAAGTCAAGAAATGGTATATGTGGTATACTACCTGTCCAACCTGTGCCGAAAAATACGGAAAAAACTCTGTCGTGATCATTTCCGAAGTGGAATAAAAATAGAGTAATAACACCGGCGGCCTGCACAGCCCCACAATTTAAACCTCTTAATTTCATAAAGCTCCACAATCTTCTTTTTCAGTTGCCTTTAAATCCCTTAAACCATTTACTATTCCTGATCGACGTGGCACGGAGAAAACAATTTGAGAAGCCCCTGCATGGGGATAAGGAAAACCTGCGCTTTGCGACCCCTGAGCCCATTGCCCGCTATAGGGCGCAGCGTTTAAGATGTAAGGTTCTGGCTGACATCAGCTGCGGGATAGGAGGACAGACCGTCTTTTTTGCCCAGCAGTGCGAGTTCGTATATGCAGTGGAAATCGACCCCAAAAAAATCGAGTATGCAAAACAGAACTGCGCGACGTACGGGCTTGACAACGTGAAATTCATTTGCGGGGACGCCCTTGACCCGAAAGTCATAGAGCAGATCCCGGCCGTTGATGTAGTATTCTCAGATCCCTTCCGGCCGCCCGAAGAAAGCGAGAGAAAGGTCTCAAGCCTTGAGCCAGGGATTCCGAATGTGCTGGCTGCTTACGGCGAGAAAACCCGAAATTTCGCCTTTGAAGCTCCGCCCCAGATGCCGCCTGAAAGGATTCCTTTTGACTGCGAAAAAGAATACATTTCCCTGGACGGGCAGCTCAACCGCCTTACCCTCTACTTCGGCGGGCTAAAACAGTATGACCGCATGGCTGTGGCTCTGCCTGCAGGCGAAGGGCTGGTTTCAAAACATGGGCTCCCGCAGATAAGGGAAACTGAGAAAATGAAACTCAACGCCTATGAACCTGAACCCTCGGTAGTTGCAGCCGAATTGCTGCCTGAGCTTGTGGAATCCATGATGCAGATGGCAGGGCCTTTTATGGGAGGTTTCGGACTCTTCAGGGTTGATAAAAAAAGGCTTTTATTGACCTCGGATGCCCTTATAAAGCAGGCAATGATTAAAAATCACTATCTTGTACTGAAAGTCTGCCCCTTTGAGCCCCAGGAGATCAATAAATTCCTGAAAGGCCGGAATATCGGGAGCGTTGTGCTCAGGGCAGGCGTGAAGCCCGAAGAATACTGGGAAGTTCGGAACGAGGTTGAAAAAGGCCTTGAAGGAAATAAAACCGTGCACCTTTTTGTAAAAGACGAGACTGCAATCCTTTGCGAAGTTATCTTTAACGAGTGAAAAGAGTTGGCTAGAAAATATAGAAAGATATAGCTTTGGTAAAAAGTTTGAATGGTCAAAAGTTTGAAAAAAAAAGTAAAAGACAAAAAGAAAGTAGAAGAAGGAATAACGGACACTAAATATCCGGTAACCTTAGACTTACTTGTAGAACTTATCTATTCTTCCTTTTTTAGGTTTACCTGCAAATTTCCTTGCAGGCCTCTTTTACAAGTTCAAGGCCGTGGGCAAGCGCATCCTGAATTCTTGAGGAATCAGTTCCGCCGCCCATAGCAAGGGCAGGTTTTCCGCCTCCACCTCCACTGACAAGCTTCGACATCTCGCGAACAAGACTGCCGGCATTAATTCCACAATTTAGGGCTTTTTGCCCGGCCGATGCTACGAGCTTAACTCCTTCGGCATCACTTGCAAGAAGAGCTACTACGTCTTCCTGTTTCAGGAACTCGGTAGCGATCTTCTGGAGTTCAAGAGAATCAGCCCCAGGAATGAATTCGGCAATGACTTTGAGGCCTGCAACCTCAGAAGCCTCGCCCAGCAACCTGTAAACCATAGCGCGGGCAAGTTCTTCCTTGAGTTTCTCGTTTTCTTTTTTGAGGTCTTTCCATTCTCCAAAGAAACGCTCGACACTTGCCGGAAGCTGTTCAGGGGGCACACTCAGGGTCTTTGCGGAATCGGCCAGGAGAGAATCTATCTTTTGCATGGCACGTACGGCCGCAACTCCTGCTGCAAACTCGATCCTTTCCACGCCGTCCTGAATCCTCTCGGATTTCAGGATTTTTATCGGGCCGATAACTCCTGTACTTACACAGTGCGTACCTGCGCAGGCTTCAACATCGTCTCCGACCTTTACAATCCTTATCTTATCTCCTGGAGGCACTCCGCCCTGATAGAGCCCAAAACCGTATTCCTGCTCGGCTTCAGTCCTTGGCATCCATTCTGTAATCACGCGCTTGTTTTCCATAACCGTATGGTTTGCCAGAAGTTCGATTTTCCTGAGTTCTTCAGGGGAGATATGTTTGTAGTGCGAAAGGTCAAGCCTCGAATGGTCCTCAAACTTCTGGGCACCAGCCTGCCAGATATGTTTCCCAAGAACTTTCCTGGCTGCATCATTTACTATATGGGTTGCTGTGTGGTGCCTGGCAAGGGTCATCCTGCGCCTTTCGTCCACTTTACCGGTGACAATATCCCCTTTACCGATCTCGAGATCCCCGTCAGGATTCTCTATGGTATGTACGATTACGCCATCGTAGACCTGGACGTCCACTACCTTGTAAACAACATATCCTGCAGAGATTGTCCCAATATCTGCTGGCTGCCCTCCGCCTTCAGCATAGAAAAAGGTGTTATCCAGCACTATATGATTATCAAAAACATCCAGCACAACAGCCTCGAATTCCAGGCGCGTAGGCTCGTCATAGAAGCTGCGCTTCGTCTTTGGGAGGTGTTTAAGCCGGTCCGCAAACGGAACTACTTCGATTTCCTTTTCTTCGGCCTTGTTATGCAGTTCACCAACAATGGAATAGAAGTTATCAGGGAATTCAACGTCCACCCCGATTTCGGATGCAACCTCTTCTGCCATCTCGGGCGGGATTCCGTGGGAATCGTAGAGTTCAGTTAACTGGGATAAAGGAATCTTTTCCCCGGTTTTCTTGAAATGAGATGCCGATTTCTGGATGATCCTGCGGCCTCTCTCCATTGTATTATGGAACTTTTCTTCTTCAGACTCCAGGATGTCCTGTATTACCGGGAAATTATCCCTGAACTCGGGGTACTCCGGCATATTCCTTATATGCATATCCATAATCTCGGAAAGTGGAATCCTGATATCAAGGTCGCCCATCATGCGTAAAGTCCGCCTGAGGACAAGCCTGGCAAGGTACCCTGCCTTGACGTTCGAGGGAATAATCCCGTCCCCAAGCATGAAAGTCAAACAGCGTGTGTGGTCAGTAATCGAATAGACTTTTTCTACGGGTTCCATTATAGCCGAGAGTTTATCCACAGTCATTCCGATAGTTGAAGCAACCTTTTTCCTGAGTTCCATAAGGTTTGCCTTTTCACTGACATCCATAAACCCTGCAAGTCTTGCATTCTGGGCCAGAATGTTTGCATATTCGGAATTATCCAATTTATGCTCAAGCCCTGCAAGTCCCATGAGTTCATTCACTATGCCAGGGAAAAGTGCATCATAAATTGTTGGAGAGCCTTTTGAAGCCCAGACAAAACGTTCGAGTCCGTATCCGGTATCCACGATGCAATTGTCCATCTTCGAATAGGTCTCGTCCTTGATCAGGATATCGCCTTCTTTGTCGGCTTTGAGGTCCATGAAAACGAGGGTAGCAAGCTCAAGCCCATGCACAATTACCTCTACACAGGGCCCGGCGTTTCCTCCACCTGCCCAGGGTTCCTCCTTGTAAGTTACGGCAAGGGGATCTACCTTAAGTGAGTTCAGGAGCTCGTCACAGAGTTCCAGAGTATGCTCTTTCCAGTAAATTTCATGGTCCTTATTATTGAATGCGTGGTGTGCCATCATTTCAAAGTTTGTAAGATGACGCCCGCTCCTGCCCACCGAGTCAAGGTCGTTCAGGCGAATGCAGGGCTGAGAAATCGTGAGTGGATTTGCAGGTGGGGGAACCTGCCCTGAGGTTACGAAAGGCTGGAAATCCGCAATGGACGCAATGGTAAGATATATGTCGTCCCTCCAGCGGGCAACTACAGGATAACGATTGATCCTTGTATGCCCTCTAGCCTCAAAGAAGGAGAGGTAATACTCACGCATCTGGGAGATATCAAATTCTCTGGAAAAAACCGGGCTTCCTATAAAGGAATAAGGATCGCAGGGTGCATCTCCGCATGTTTTTCGATCAAGATCACGTGTCCAGAAGAACTTGCCACATGACTGGCACTGTTTCCGGACGAACCCGCTATTTTTGAAAAAATCAAGTTGATATTCATCTTCAAGCATAACAATCTCTCCGGAGGGTGGGGGTTTGCTCTGCCCTAATGTATCTGAAAACAAAAGGAAAGATTCCCCAACTCAACCGTCTCAAGGAATTTCTAGGCACTTTAAATGCACACGATGAAATTTTAAGTTCATATGCGATAATTCGGTTCATTCATCCTTTAACTTTTATATAATCCATAGGGGTTTAATCTGAAATAATGAAGTATCTGTAAATCATAGTGCGAATAATTTTGCAACTCGAAGTTGCTTTTGCAGCATAAATAACTTACCAGCTTAACGAAAATATATAATTATTTTATATTAAAGCAGCTCCATACTTATAGACCTTAAACTATTACAGATATTTGCAGAAGATCCTTATTCTTCATTTTAAAAGACGGAAAACTATTTTTAAAAATAATGACAGATTGTGTATTGGAAAGACTCGCTAAAAAATCGGAACCAGGAAATCGATAGTTCCTGTGCCTGAATTCTTATCTGTACTTATCTGTACAGGACCACTGTCCTTCCGCGTATTTCTATAAGGGTGGATCTTGTAGCGGCTGCAATTTCTTCTGCGATAGCTTCTAAGTCTTTTCCTTCTTCAGCACTTTTAAGTACCCTTATCTTCACAAGCCTGTTAGCTTTTATCTGTTTATTCAATTCTTCGATTAGAGTGTCTGTTACCCCATTCTTCCCGATATTGAGAATAGGGGAAAGCTGGTTTGCCTGGGCTTTTAACCTGTATAACTTTTCTTTCTCCATTGCCTCTCCTCACATTCACAAGTATAAACTCATTCTGCTAATTATAAATTCCTCATATTATTATAATTTCATTACAAAATTATACAACTATTGATAAAAAGGTCATTTATTAATAAAAAGATCACTTGCTTCTGAATTTACTTTCTATTTATTTGGAGCCATTTACCATTCATCCAGATTTCTTCCTTTTCTCATCAGCATCTATATCAACTTTCCTGATAAACAGAAAAACAGTCAGTTAAGCATTATATCTAATATTGGCAATCAGTTAAGCTTTCGATCCAACTTTAACAGTTAGTAAAGCTTTTTTGGGGATTCTACATCTATTCTTTTCGCTCAGTTATCCTCATCAAACATTCTTTCCACTCAGTTATCCTCATCAAATTTGTTCTAGAAGTGAATAAAGTAAATAAAGAGAAAATAAAAGGTATATCAGGATTTTTGCTATTAAATTCGCTAAGTTGTGATTATTTACCCAATCTGATCTAAAACAGGCTGATACTCCCAAATAATTTCGACATCTTTATCAGTAGTTTGACACTTATTAAAGCTTATAAAAACGAAGCCTGTGAACAAAATCCTTTTTCGCAGGTTCAGGACGAAGACTATAAAATGAATCCCAGTTTGCTTGATCTTATTTTGTTATCAGAGAGGAGAAAAGATTTTCTTCTTTTCTTGAAAGAAGGGCCTAAGAATATTGAAGAAACGCTTGAGAAACTTCAGGTACCAAGAACAGCTCTTCTTCCGCAGATAAAGAAGTTGAAAGACGAAGATCTGGTAATACAAGAAGAAGGATTGTACCGACTCAGCGTGATAGGGGAAATTATTGTAGGCAAATTGCAGCCCTTGCTTGATACTCTATCAGTGTTCGAGAAAAATGAAGAATTTTGGGCAGACCGAAAACTTGCTCCTATTCCACCTCACCTTATAAAAAGGATAAGTGAGCTTGGAGAATATCACCTTATAGAACCAGACCTCAGTCATACCTTTGATTTGAACCCGGAATTTGTAAAACATCTTTCCAATTCAAGCTGCATCCATATGTTTTATTCATATTTCCATCCTCAATTTCCGGCTCTTTTTATCAACCTTGCAAGGAAAGGCATTGAAATTTCCCTTGTTTTTAGTGAACCTGTATACTTACGGCTTGTAGAAGATTTCAAAGAAGAAGGGAAAGAATTTCTTAGAATGGAAAACGCAAGCCTTTACATCCTGGAAAAAAAGGGAGTGGAAATTCCTTCACTTATTGCTACCGCTAACGGGATAATGACTCTGGGATTGTTTAACGAAAGCGGCAGATTTGACCGCCAGTACGTGATAAGTTTCGAACCACAGGCAATAAAATGGGGAAAAGAACTCTTCGACTACTATAGGGATATGAGCAGGGAAATTAAAATTAAATTAAATTAAATTAAGAGCCTATCCGAAAAATGCTGTGACCTGCTGACCTTTATAAATGCGATATCTGGGGGATCTCATCCAGGTTCAGCGCAATCCGAAAAGTGTGTGACCTGCTGACCTTTACAAATGGCAACATAAACAACACCAGAACGCCTAATTGGATATTATATATCTACTATTCTTAACGATTCTATTTTTGACTGTTAGGATAGGCTCTAAGCCCTTCTGGTGAAAAACTGGTTTAAAATAAAAGGGGTAGTAAATGAGATAGCATAGCTGTTAATAGCCGTGTTTCTTCATTTCTTTGAGTACCATTGAACTGAAATCCGTAAAATTCTGGATCCCTCCAGTCCAGGCAGCGATCATCATGGCGTCATTTATCTCTGCTCTGGTAGCCCCTACTTGATGAAGCCTTTGCAGGATTTTGACTGCGCTGTCTGTGTTGTTGTTGGAGCAGGCAATAGCAAAAACTATAAGGTGTTTCTGCTTCATGGAAAGCCCCCCTTCTCTTTCATACCAGACTGCTTTATAAAAACCAGCGATACCTTCGGCAAAGTCTTCGTTTATCTGTTCAGCATACCCAACTGCCCTGGGCACAAAGCCCTTTATTTCCTCGAGTTCTTTAACATCTTTCCCCATAATAATCATATTTCAATACGAGATAATCGGATAAAACAATATCTTTACAATATTTCATGGAGCTGACTTTTCGGATAGGCTCTAAGTCCTGTAAAAAGTCTTTTAATCCTCAATCCTGCCTGCTCGATCTACTTTTTCTTAATTCCTCTCTGATCTCTGCCAGTTTACTGCGAGCAGAATTATATTCATTTCTTAGGATTTCAATATCTGTTGGTATGGTTTTTATCCTTGCATCTACTAGTTCTCTCATCTGCTCATTCTCAATTTCATCCGATAATTTGCAGCTTAATTCTTCTTTAATTTGTCCTACCTCTTCGATGTATTTATCGAACTTATCGACGGTGTCTGTCATTTTTAATTCTCTGGCTACAGCTTCCAGGCTCTCTAACTCGTCGATTAGAGCATCCGCGCTCCTATCCAGATCGTTCATTTTCTGTTCTAGCTTAGTTAATCTGGACATTACATCCCGCTTGGCTAATTCAGACAACACATTTCCCCCTTAAACTATTGAATCTATGATAAAAATTATAATATTAACAATATGAATTTTAAGCTCCTCAATATGAATTTTAAGCCCCTTAATATGAATTTTAAGCTCCTCAATATGAATTTTAAGCCCCTTAATATGAATTTTAAGCCCCTCTTCATCTGTTAACAACGACAGTCTTTATATTAACAAATTCCTTGAGCCCATATTGGGAAAGTTCCCTTCCTATTCCTGACATCTTGACCCCGCCAAAAGGCAGCCTCGGATCGGATTTTGCCATTCCGTTGACAGAAACGGACCCGGATTTTATTCTTTTTGCCAGCCTTTCAGCCCTATCCAGGTCTCGAGACCAGATTTTCGCCCCGAGCCCATACATTGTGGAGTTTGCAATTTCCACGGCATCATCCCCATCCTTTACTATGATCACCGGGGCAATGGGTCCGAAAACCTCTACATTGCAAACCTTCATGTCGGTACTAGCTGCAGGAATAATAACAGGATTAAAGAAAAAGCCTTTTTCATGCTTTTTTCCATAAACCTGGGGGTCTGCACCTCTCTTTTTTGCGTCGTTCAGGACTCTTTCAAGACTCTCAATAAATTCCTTCTTTGCAAGAGGTCCGATATCGTTTTCCTCGTCCATAGGGTTCCCGACTTTCAGTTCTTGCACCCGGAGTTCAAATGCCTCGATAAAATCCACCACGACATCCTCTACGACAATGAGCCGCTTGGCAGCAACACAGCTCTGTCCGGCATTTAGAAAGCGAGACTTTACAGCTGCCTGCGCCGCCCTCTCGATGCCGGCATCCTCAAGCACTATAAAAGGGTCCGAACCTCCGAGTTCCAGTACCAGAGGCTTGATGCCTTTTCCTGCAAGTCCCCCGATTTTAGAGCCTGCGCCTACGCTGCCGGTAAGCGAAACCCCATCTACCAGTTCTTCTTCAAGAATTTCCATTGCAGCATTTGAGTCAATTAAAAGAGTACTGAAAATGTTTTCCGGAAACCCGGCTTCAAGAAAGATGTTTTCAATCTCCAGAGCCGATCTGGGCACATTCGAAGCGTGCTTGATTACGCATACATTTCCCGCACACATTGCAGGCACTGCAAACCTGAAAACCTGCCAGAACGGGAAACTCCAGGGCATTATCCCCAAAATTACACCCAGAGGCTCAAAAGTCATATAACTTTTCTCAGCCCCTATATCCACAATTTCATCCTGCAATAATCCGGCAACGTTTTCCGCATAATAGTCACAGAGCCGGGCGCATTTCTGAACCTCGTTTCTCGACTGCCGGATAGGTTTTCCCATTTCCTACGTAATAATCTCGGCACAAATGTCTGTATTCTGCAAAAGAACTTCCCCTGCCCTTGAAAAGTATTCTGCCCTTTCTTCCGCAGACAATGAACCCCATATTGAAAAAGCAGCCCTGGACTTTTCAATCCGGGCTCTACATTCTCCGAAAGAATACGAGTCATATATCCAGTTTACTTCTTCAGTATAAGGGTTAACGGATTTAATTTTCATACTCTCCCCCCAAAAGAGTCATTATTATTATTTAAATCCCCAGTATTATAATAGACTCAGGTATAATCCATAATAGACTCAGGTATAATCCATAATAGACTCAGGTATAGTCCATAATAGACTCAGGTATAATCCATAATAGACTCAGGTATAGTCCATAATAGACTCAGTTCAATAACAGGCTGAGTTAAAAAATAACCGACTCAATTGCAAATCCAGTGAGTTCTCATTTTCTTCCTTCCCCAAAACCTCGCTTTTCTCTATGAACTGTCAAACGAACATGAAATTCCTCGAATTTTTCAATTCATAAAGTGAAAAAACGCAAAAACTTTTTTTAGAAGTAATAATGGAAATTTAGATCAAAGGAAATTTAGACATTTAAACCTGATTTATCAAAAAAATGCAATGTTGTTGTCTGTATGCAAACAAATGGCTCTCAGACTAGTGATTATGGTTTATTGATGAAGTATTTAGCTGTTATAACCAGAAATGTTCTAAATATGAAAATATCTAAGCGCAAAGAGAAAGGTTTAAAGACTAGAACAGCGTCATGAATTTTATTATCCGGAGGCTTAAATAAATTTGTAATGTATTAATTAAACATTTGTTGATTGTTTGGAGATTTTTATATGGACTCCTTAGAGACTTTAATTTGTTGTTTTTTAATAAGTATTGTTACATGTACTGTTACTTTTTTAGCTGATTCTTTACCAGAGTCAGACTATTCTTATGCAAATAATTTTGGACACAAATAGCCTGCTATTTGTTAACCTGGTGACATCAAAATCTTGCTGGGTACCATTACTTTAACCGGAAAAAAGCAGGTACTAAGGAACTAACCATATCGAGAACAATGACAAATGACAATAATGGCAGTCTAATAAAATCTTTTGTGAACACAGGTATGGCACAGTAATTACTACTTCCTGTCTTTACTACTTCCTGTCTTCCTGGTTACACTAATCTGCCGACAGATCCGAACCATTATGGTATCACAAAAATATCAATGGAAACAGAATGCTGGACTTCGATGATGTTGTAAAGCTTTATGACATGCTTGAAGGAGATAGAGAATATAAATAAAATTAGAGGGTTTGACAGGGCTCAATAGGGAGGGTTTAGGATTAAAAAACTAATTGCTTCACTATTAGCTTTTTTCATTTTCATGTCAATATCAAGTATTGGAACCGCGACTGAGATTACAATCCAGCAAGGAACTTCAGTAATACAAAATGCTGTTGACAGCGCAAATTCAGGCGATGTAATAATCTTAAAACCTGGAACCTATTACGACAATGTAAAAGTGAACAAAAAAGATCTTATAATCAAATCATATTCCGGAAACCCTGATGATACAATAATCAAAGCCAAAAGTTCGAACGCTGATGTATTTCTCCTGCAAGCCGATAGAATAAAAATTAATGGTCTGGGCATTAGTGGGGCAACCGGATTCCGTTGTTCAGCAATCAACCTATCTTCGTGCAGTTACTGTGCAATCGAGAATAATAAACTAGTGAGCAACCTTCGTGGAATTAGTTTTCTACTTGCCAACTGGAACATGATCTCAAAGAATACGATTACCAGTAATACGGAATACGGGATTGTCTTTGGAAGTGCCAAAAATAATGTCATCTCAGAAAATATAATTTATAACAATGCTCGAGGAGTCCACGTTGGCAACTCTGACAACAACCTGTTCTTAAGCAACACTATGCAGGATAATAGCGTTTACGGGTTTTCTATCTGTGGGAGAAGTGACTGGAATACCATCTATGACAATTACTTTAGTAATACCAATATGAAAATTAAAAACGGAATAGGAAATTCTTATAACACTACAAAGACCGCAGGGGAAAACATTATTGGCGGACCGTATTTAGGAGGCAATTACTGGGCAAAACCTAACGGTACCGGATTTTCACAAAAAGCAGTAGATAATAATAGGGATGGAATCTCAGATTCCGCATACACTGGTATAGAAGGCAGTATTTATTCGGATTTTTTGCCTCTTGTAACTCCAGGATCTGCTCCAATACTCTCCCCTGTTGCAGACTTCAGCAGTAATGTTACTTCAGGAAAAGCACCTTTGAATGTTGGTTTTACTGACAAAAGTACAGGTACGCCAACTTCATGGGTATGGGACTTTGGAGACGGAACATCTTCAACAGAGAAGAACCCAGTGCATACTTACTCGACAGCAGGAACCTATACAGTCAACCTGACAGTAAGCAATGAAAA
>DADO01000130.1:0-2727 GCA_002509325.1 Methanosarcina sp. UBA402
GGTTGGAGATAAGAATTCATTTGGGAGATACTTTTAAAGAAATGGATATCAAATTAGATCAGGGATTTGAAAAGCTAATTTGAGATCCTCAACCCTGACTCGCCAGCTATACATGGAATTGAAACCTTACCATGAGTCCGGAAAGCCTATAGAGTATAAATATAGACAGCACGTTAGACTAAAAGTCTCTAAAAAGAGAAGACGGTATTTATGAAAGGAAAACTGATCACACTTGAGGGTATTGACGGCTCGGGCAAAAGCACGGTTGCAAAAAAGCTTCAGAAAAATCCTGAAATTAAGGCCTTTGAGCCTGTTTTTACCAGGGAACCAACAAGAAGCACTCTTACTGGAAATGCCGTGGAAAAAGCTATCCAGTCGAATACCGACCAGCTTGCCGAACTCTTCCTTTTTACAGCTGATCACGCCGAACATCTGGCAAAACTTGTAAAGCCTGCGCTTGAAAGTGGAAAAATTGTGATTTCTGACCGCTATTCCGATAGCCGATATGCCTACCAGGGTGTAACCCTGAAGACTCGCCTTGAGAATCCCCTTGAATGGATAAAGAGTCTGCACCAGGGCTGGACCATTGTTCCGGATCTTACCTTTCTCTTTGACATCAGACCCGAAGTTTCAATTGGGCGCTGTGGGAAACGAGGAGAGCAAAGCAAGTTCGAAAAATTAGAGTTTTTACGGGCAGTCAGAGAAATTTTCCTCAGGCTTGCGGCAGAAGATCCTGAACGTTTTATTGTAATCGATGCTTCCCGCTCTCCTAAATACATAGAAAAGGAAGTAACAAAAAGAATTCTGGAGTTCCTGAGTAGGAACTGACCTCCTAAGTAGGAACTGACCAGATGAACTGATTGGATCTGAGAATTGCGTCCAAAGAAATATCCAGTTAAAGCCCGTTATCGTCAGCAAATTTGATCAGAGTTTCCCCTAACATCCTGACATGGGCAGGGTTAAGATTGAACCTTGTCCTTTTTACGCCTCCTCGTTCCTTTGCAAGTTCGATGTATTCTTTCTCAAAACGGTCGCTGTGTGCAAGGGAGATCGTCATGTACCAACCACCTCCCATCTTAATCTCCGCATACCCGTCTCCACTTTTCTCCTCGGTCTTTTCTTCAATATTCTCTTCAGATATATTCTTCTTTGCCATACTGTAAACCTCATTATCTTCTGGTATTAAGTGAAACCTCTGTCGAATACAGAGATGCTCGATTATATACAAGACATATAAGGGCTGAAATAAAAAACATTCCCAATATGCGCGTTATTTTTCGTCATCCGGTTTAAGCCCTGCACTCAGCACGGCTGGAGGAACCAATCCCGAATGAACGGCAGTTGCAACCAGGGCTCCTTTTATCCCTAGCATATTGAGTGTAAAAAGGTCCTGCATATCCTTGACTCCTCCTCCAAGCAGCAGGCTGTGCGTGGAACATTCAACAAGTTTTCGAAGGAATTCAGGGTCAAAGCCTGAGGCTGTTCCGACCCTGTCAAGATCAAGGAAAATAAGGTCTTTTAAGGGAAAATCATTTAATAGTTCTACGATTTCAAGGGGCGAATCAGGAAGCTCAGGGTCCTTTTTCAGGACTTTACCATGCTTTATATCAATGCTAACGCTGATCCTCCCAGGATGCTCATAAGCTGCATCCTTTATTGCCGAAAGCGTGCCTGTCTCTGTACCTATTACAACGGTTCCTGCAATAGAAAGAGCCTTGTCTATGTCCTGTGGAGTTGAAATCCCAAAATCTAGCATCGTATCTGCCCTTAAGCTTACTTCCCGAATTACTCCAGTATTTGTTTCGAGAGGGCCTTTGTCCTGAAGCATGTTAAGGTCGGCAATATAGATTTCCCTGGGGTGCAGAAGTTCCACTATACCCACAGGATCCGAGCTACTGCATACAGCACTTGAATCTGAAACCGAACGATACTTTTCCCTGATTCCGCCCTTTGCAAGAACTACACTACGGTTAAATATATCCATGACTAGAATTACTCGGAACATACTTATCAGATAACTGCATCATCCTATAAAAAAATATAAAATAAAGGGTATTGTATAAAAAGAAAAATATTCATGGTATGATTCCAATTCCATGTTCAGTTAGAGGATTTTTATGAAACTGCTTGTAAGTCCAATCGATAGAGAGGAAGCAATAATTGCTTCCAGAGGCGGCGCAGACATTGTGGATGTCAAAAACCCGAAAGAAGGTTCCCTTGGTGCGAACTTCCCGTGGATAATAAGGGATGTGAAAGAAGCTGTACAAGGCAGGCAGCCTATAAGCGCAACCATAGGAGATTTTAATTATAAACCAGGAACTGCTTCCCTTGCGGCCTTTGGAGCAGCAGTTGCAGGAGCAGATTACATTAAAGTTGGTCTTTACGATATCCAGACTGAAGACCAGGCCCTTGAGCTTCTCACAAAAATAACACGAGCTGTAAAGGATTATGACCCTACAAAGAAAGTTGTTGCCTCAGGGTATTCGGACTACAAGCGTATTAATTCGATTTCTCCTTTCCTGCTCCCTTCAATCGCCGCAGAAGCTGGGGTAGATGTAGTTATGGTTGATACGGCAATCAAGGATGGAAAATCTACCTTTGAATTCATGGATAAGAAGGAGCTTAAAAGATTTACCGACCTTGCACATCAGTATGGGCTTGAAAACGCGATTGCCGGTTCCCTGAAATTCGAAGATCTTCCTGTGCTTGAAAGGATAGGGCCAGATA
>DADO01000130.1:2948-5952 GCA_002509325.1 Methanosarcina sp. UBA402
AATATAACTATTAGAAGTCCATTCGATATAACTATTAACTGAAAGCTTGTGCCGGCAGGTCATCAGGCAGGTCGGCCGAAAAATAATTATAAGTATATAACTATATTTAATCTGATGTTTATCTTAGGACATATTGGGATTACTCTGGGAATTTTTTATATCCTGAGCCGTTTATCTTCAAAAAACAACTTCTCGGTAAACGTTCCATGGATTGTATTCGGGGCACTTCTTCCGGACTTGATCGACAAGCCTCTTGGCAGGATAATCCTTGCCGAAACCATAGGTAGCGGGCGTATTTTTGCCCATACTCTGCTTTTTGGTCTTCTGCTGATCCTTACAGGTTACTACCTCTATAGACAGGGGAAACCTGAACTTCTGATTATTGCAGGAGCGTCTTTTTGTCACCTTCTCGAAGACCAGGTATGGGATAAACCAGTAGTATTTTTCTGGCCGTTTTTTGGCTGGGAATTTCCTAAAGACACAGTTTCAGGAAGTTTTATTGAGTATCTTATGATAATTATCAATAGATCGTACATTCCCGGACTTTCAGAGGTTTTTGTATCAGAAATTATTGGACTGCTTATAATTATCTTTGCCACATGCAAGATATTAAAGAAAATATAAAAGTGGATTCTGCAGTACAATAGTGACAGAAAAAGTCTATGAAAGAAAAAGTATAACTTCAGATGGAAAGCCTCCTCTTAGAAAAACAGAAGATTAAACTCCAAAGCGTAAGTTACCTTCCTTAAAACCTGACCCTCAGGCAAACCGGGAAGAGCGTTCATGGCATATACTTATAGATTTCTACATTAAGTGAATCATAAATCTTATGTACAGAATAATCAATTTGAGCCCTCAGAGGATTTTCGCCGCCAGAAACTAATGGTTCATCGGTGCCCTGCACTCTGGCGTGTAAATCCTCTGAAAAAAAGGTTTCTACGACATAGAAAGGCTCGTTTTCTGCTATTTTTTCTACTGATACACTGTCTTCAGAATCACTTTTAGAGATATAAAGAGGTTTTTGGAAAATCTCAGCAAGTTCAGCTGTCCGGCTTATATTGCTGCCAAGGATTTCTGGCAGGGTGCTACTTCCATCATTACCTGCATAAGACATAAAATATGGATAATTTTCCCTCACCCCGGATAACCACTGAATTCCTTCGGCCTCATTTTGTGAAACAGCTTCAGAAATTCCACCTGTATACGGCGAACTGAAACAGGTGAAAAATCCAAGGGTCCAGAGCAGACAAAGAACCAGGACTGCGGAGCCAAGACCAAGAGTATACCCTTTTCTAAGAAAAATAATGTAAAGGGAATAACCTAGCAAAGGAATCTGAGCAAAAATAATGAAACTCAAGTTTGCAAACCTGTCTGGAGAGTAGGGAATGAAAGGGTATAAAAGAAGAATAAGCTCCAGAAAGAAGGTTGCAACATAGAGCGCAAGGAAGCGGGGATACCTGCGAACAAAATGGTGGCAAAACCTTTTACGATTCTGCCATACGATTACGGAATTGATTATAATGAAAATTAAAGGGATGCAATACTTGCCGTAATATAGGTTTAAAAGAGATACAAACTCGAAGTGTCCGTTTTCCGTACCTGGCACTGTGGAAAGGCCTGCAGTTACTAATGTTTTAGCGCGCAAGATAGGGTTAGAAATGAAGGTGTCAAAGAATTGAGGAGCACATTTCGCACAGAGCAGGAAGCCTCCCAAAGCAAATGATAGTAAGATAAATACGGAGACATTTCTTCCCATTGAGCGGAGTGCGCCAGGGAAAAGAAAATTAAGATTCTGGGTTTTACGGAGAAATTCCGACTTCAGTAATTTGCTCGAGCAGGCGAGGAGCACGGAGAAACAAATCAGGTATGCAAAAATAAAGGGATGGGCTAAAGGAATCAAAGGCATCATAAAAAGAAGGCAAACCGCTTTTGCCCTATTTTTATCTGAAAGCGCGCCTCTTATCACAAACATGTAAAGAGGTATCAGGCAAAAGGTCAGGTAATAAGAGACTGATGATGCCTGGAAATGCCCGAAATAAGGAATCATTGAGGAAAGAAAAGCTACTGAGACTAATTTTTCCCTGCTCATAAAAATCCTATAAAACAGGAACATTCCGGAAATAAACATGATTGAAAAAAATACTGGCAAAAAGTAAGTAAGTGCCGAGATCTCCAGACCTGAAACCTGAGCCAGGGCTGAAACGAGTAGAGGACCCGTGGGAGAAAGGTCAGAGAAACCTGAAAGATTACAAGGTGAGCTCTGTCCTGCAAGCCCGATATATGATAATTCATCTCCCCTGCCTATTGAAACATAGCCAAGCATGTAAGGGGTTATCAGTACTGTGATGTGAACAAGAAACAGTATAAGAACTGCACTCATTTTTCTGTATGCAAGGAGCAGAACGCAGGCTGAAAGGTAGCAAAGGAGCAAGGTAAGGTAAAAGTGGAAAGGAAGCTGCTCATAAATATTGACTGTATACCCTTCGGGTTGAATTCCCCTGAGAATAAGGAGACTATAAGCCAGTAGTAACAGAGAAATTGAGGTTACAAGATTTAATATGTTATTAGTGATTCTAGACAATATGTCCCCCATCCTTTATTGAAAGTTACAGAGTCCAGTTTCCGCACCTAAATATGAACTATCCCTGAAACCGTGGATTCACTCCTAAAGAGCTTTTTTTACAGGCAGTACACAGGCCCAAAAACCTTCGTTCTCGAGATTTTGCTTGTTTCTCCTCTTTCTTATTTTTTCTATATTAATCGGTCTAACAATTAATTAATTAATTAATTAATTAATTAATGGTTGTGCCCTAAGTGCAGTTTGATATACCTACCTCAGCCTAATTAATGTTTTCATGGGTTAAAATTTCTCAACAATTAAAGGCTTTTGGGTGTAACCGCTGTCCAAGAACTTTATTATTTCTATCGCATAACTTACGGAATATCAAGTTATAATCTTCTTGAATACAGATCCTGCTGATTCTTGAATACAGATCCTGCTGGT
>DADO01000130.1:6176-21461 GCA_002509325.1 Methanosarcina sp. UBA402
TTCTTGAATACAGATCCTGCTGATTCTTGAACAAAGATACCGCTGATATTAGTATATCGGATTTAGCCTTATGGAATGATTATCGAGCTATTTTATTTGTTTCTGATCCCTACCAGTGGCTGAATAATCCAAAAAATTGCTCCGGGAGAAAGCATTAAGATCAGGATTGAGGGGGTTTTCCTCTGACAATAGAGGAAGTGAACGCCAATATGACCAGTATCTAAACAGTATAAGGGGATAGTGAGGGAGGGGATAGTGAGGGAGGGGATAGTGAGGGAAATCACAGAGGAGCACCATAAGGAATTCCTTAATTTTATAATAATTGTCCTAAAGTCCTGCCTTTTATCCCTTGGAGAAACTACATTTTATTGAATAGCCCTCAAGTGTATTAATTTGTTCATTAAAATACCAAAAATATTTTATAATAAGATGAATAAAACCTGAATGTCGACCCAGAGATTTGAATAACCGATGAAGAGGAAATTTTAAAAAAGAGAGTTGACCTGGCTAGAGGGCGTGATTAATTAAAACATGAGGCCTTGACCAGAAGGATACTATCCTCTGTGGTCAGTAGCAATCTTTGATTTGTAGAAGCAGATTTTGACTTTTAGAAGCAAGACTTCTGATTTCCGCCACCTCCAGTGACTGAAACCCTATAAAGTGATTGGAGAGTAGAGACTTTGTGTGCAACATATCAGCCCTGCTAAATCACGGAGAACCGAACTGATTTGATTTCACTTAACTCTCTATGAAAATCCAACCCAAAGGTGATAAGATACTAAAAAGACAACTAGGAACCCTATTCCTGGTAACATGCCTTATTTTAACAACTGTGCCGGCTGCGTTAAGCGCTCCTGGTGCATCCGAGGTATACATTGTAGGGGATTGGAGCGGAGACTTCAATGATGGAGAAGACGATTACGCACAGATAAACCAGACCCTAAAAACTGAGGAGATAGAAACAGGAAACTTAACGCTGACCAAGAACCAGACTACAACTTACGAGACTGCTGTAATAGAGAATATCCTTGAGCAGGAAGTCGAAGCAGAGGTTTCCCATGCAGGAGAAATACCTGTAACTAATGAGAGTCAGACAATAGATAACAACACCCTACTAACGGATTCTGCTGAGCAGGAAGCAAAGAATGCAACCGTTGTCAACGATCAAATTAATGCTAACGAAGTTTCTCTTAACAATGTTTATCTTAACGATACTACTGTAATGGAGCCTGAACCAGAACAAGTCTTCGAAACCGGAAACGAAGCAGATTCCATAATATACAACCGCCTTAAAGAGGCTGCCCCTAATACTGTATATAAAGAAAAATCGTATCTTGATATTGGGAACAGACCTGGAATAGGAAAGTACAGAGAGCTCCTTCTATTTGACCTCAGTGAGTACAGCTATGCTGAAAATATTAGCAGTGCAACCCTATCCCTTCACTGGTTCTATCCAGATGGAAAGGAAAGACCAAAAGACACAGTTATGGAAGTATACAGACCTGCTGCTGCCTGGAACCCTGAGAATGTAACCTGGAATAGCAGGGATAAAGATGTTTTGTGGACCCAGCCAGGAGGAGACTGGTACGACAAAAACGGTGTTCTGCAGGGCAACAGTCCTTATGCAACAATTACCTTTAAAGGCAACACTTTACCTGACAACAGGTATTATGAGCTGGATGTAACTGAGCTTGTAAAAGAGTATGTTAGAGGCAAGCACGAAAACACGGGATTTCTGATCAAAACACGCACTGAAAGCGCAGACTATGTAGCATTTTACAGTAGCGATACTGAGAGCGAGGAACAACACCCGAAACTGAACGTAGAACAAGCCTAAAGGCCTTTAGCTTTAGGGAGGGAGCTTCTAGATTGAAGGTATGAGAAAATTGAAAAAAAGACGTATGCACAAAACCTATAATTTTTTAGGGAGATCTTAAAACCAAGAAAAGAAGACTTAAATCAATTTTCCTTGTGCATTAATAAGAAATTATGTACTCGTGCGGTTTCAACTTTTTTATTCAGAGATGTTTATAATATATTTTAACAGCCTCAGTAGCCTCAATTGTTTAGTGATTCTCAAATCAATTTAAGAAACTTTAAGCACACAAACTTTTTGTACACACCTACAATCAGTGAATATTGTCTTTATGTTTTCCAGAGGCTTTTAGGAAAAAACTGGTAAAAGTTTCTTCAGTTAACAGTACGATCCATAAAGTTAAAAAACGCTAATCTGCCCCAAAATTAATGAATAATACATTCTGCAGATAGTTTTTTTCACACCTGGAGATTTACAACTAAAAAGTACAGGGATGAAAAATGAACGGGAAAGATCTGAGACATAGATGGAAAAACAGGAAGAAAACCTGGACCTATCTAGCGATTTTAATTTTTTTGATTGCAATAGGAGTAACCGCCCATTACATTACATCATACAATAAAACTGTTTATGTTGCTGCGGATGGGAGAGGAGATTTTAACTGCGATGGTAGTGACGACCAGGTAGAAATAAACAAAGCTCTTGCATATGTTGCAGAAAATCCTCAGTTCACAACCGTTCATCTGAAGGGTCCCAATACATACGTTATCTCTGACAGTATTTTAATTGGAAGCAACACTATTCTGGAAGGAGATCCTACAGCCATAATTAAGCTTAAAGATAAAGCGGACTGGCCACGAGATAAGCCTCTAATTACACAGATGGACAGCAACGGAAACCAGAATATCACCATAAAAGGATTTGAAATCAACGGAAACCATGACAGGAATGAAGAAATAAAGAGAGGAGAAGGGTATTACAATCAGATCCATTTCCTTAATTCCAGCAATATTAAGGTTCACTCTATGTATATGCACGATGGGCATGGAGACGGACTGAGGATAGAGAGAAGTTCAAATATCCAGTTTTACGATAACCGAGTGTATAAACTGGGGCATGACGGTTTTTATGCCATTGATTGCCAGAATATAGAAGCCTGGAATAATGCAATAACTTGCAGGACTAACAGTGCCCTTAGAATATGGAACTCAAACAATGTAAAGTTCCATGATAACGTGATCGACTCCTTCTACCATTGGAGCGCAGGCGGGCCGGGAATTCAGATCCAGAAAACAACAGGCGTGATGAACGACATAGAGGTGTATAATAACACTATCCATAACACCTATGGACCAGGGATTTGGCTATTAGGCCGTGGTAATTCTTACCCCAGGGAAGAGGCACAGAACGTACACATTCATCACAATATATTCTACAGCACCGGCACTAATCCAAACATAGACTGGGTGGGTGGTATAATCACAAGTGGATTTTACAACACCCTCATTGAGAATAACGTATTTGATGGTACATATCATGCCGCGATTATCCATATGTATCCTACAGGTTATTCTACAAATTTTTCACCTAAAGATACAGGATATTCCACAATTGTCCGCAATAATATTATTGTAAACACTCTGAAACGTACAAAAGATCCGAGAGCGACAGGATATGGAATTATCAATTACCTGCCTGGAACACATACCTTTGTGCTGGAGAATAACTGCCTCTACAATAATATAGCAGGAGATTACAAGAATGTCAGCTCAACAAACGATATCCATGCAGACCCTCAATTTGCAAACGAGAAAAACCACGATTATCACCTGAAATCAACAGGTGGAAGATGGAATGGAAGAACATGGGTAAGGGACCTTGTAACCTCTCCCTGCATTGATGCCGGGCATCTGGACTCTGATTATTCAAAAGAACCCAAGGATAATGGGGGCAGGATCAATATAGGCAGGTACGGAAACACCGAATATGCCTCTATTTCAGGCAATATGCCAGGGTATGTTGTGTGGTGGAATCAGCTATTTTCGCCAGAATGGAAAAATTTCAGGCTGCTGTTGAGGATAATTTTCTTATCCTGCTTTAATATAACATATTAAAGCTCTTTAGCTTATTTTTATCCGAATTTTCAGCCAATTAGAAAAGCACCACAGTAAATGATTTGATACCATATGTCAAACGACAAATTATCAAAATTAAAAATTATCTTAACAAATATAGAATCAAATTATCAAAATCAAAAATTATCTTAAAAAATATTAGAATCAAATTATCAAAATCAAAAATTATTCTTTAACAAATTGCGTAGCTGTGACTATAATATCATCAGTTCCTTTTGCATTTATCTTTTTAGCAGGAACACCCGCAATTGAAATACCTTTTTCATAAAATGATTTATTTACGACCGAGTTTGCCCCAATTGCAATGTTATCGGCAATTACAATATCTCCAAAAATTTTGGCACCTGGCCCGATGTATACATTATTTCCGATTTGTGGCGCCGAAACATCATCTCTGTTAGATCCTATATTGGTACAGGCATGTATTCTGCAATTTTCTCCGACCGTGACATTTTTATTTACAACTACAGTCCCTCTATGAGCTATAGATAGTCCGGGACCAAAGACATTTATTGGAATGCTGAACCCAAGGTGAACACTCATGGTGTAATACCTGAATAATATATATTTAAGATATAGTTTGGAAATAAGAGATTTCTTACAGTTACTGTAGTATTCAACCTTTCTTAACAATCTCTGAAATTTCCATATATCATCACCGATTAACCTAGGTCTTTTATAATTTTTCCCTAAAGCGAACTTGTCTGCTTTGACATAGAAATCGTAATCAGTTTTCGATCTGATAATAGATATGCACCTTTACTTACTTTTGCAGATATTAGGGATTTCCAATACCCCATAGGGATTTCCAATACCACCTAAGGATTTCCAATACCACCTAGGGATTTCCAATACCCCATAGGGATTTCCAATACCTCATAGGGATTTCCAATACCCCAGGAAAACCTAACATCCTTTAGGAATTTCCAATGGGTCCTGAGATCTGCTATTTTTCACTCCCAGGCTTCTTGAAGTGTAGAATTATAGAATAAACCAGTAAAATCTATTAATTAAGGCATCATAAGGTGCCGCCGGAAATTAAGGCTTCATCAGACTTAGGAGTCTAAGATATAGGAGTCTAAGGTATAAACTATAGACAATTAAATGCAATTATAGAAGAGAATATATAAAATATGAAGAAAGTGTCATTCTTATAAATATTAAGTATTAATTGTCCGAAGTATTAATTCTATGTTTTAACTTCAACATTAGAGGCAAAAACCTCAGAATTTTATTCCCGAAATCCAAGCAGTCGAAACAATTAAAATTTTTCCGAATGAAGTTTATTTGCAGCCTTAAGTAGATAACTTTTTTAAATCTTAAAGAATTATAGTTTAGTTTACTGGAGATTTAATTCGGGATTTAAATGGGAATTTAAATGGGAATTTAAATGGGGATATAAATGGGGATTTAAAATGAACGGAAAAAAGCTAATATGCAAAAGTGGAGACAAAAAAAAGTTATTATTTCTTAGCATAATTTTTATTTTTCTAATCGCAGGTGTAATCCAGACCCTATCAAGACCATCCAGTACAATAGTTTATATTGCTACCAATGGAAGTGGAGACTTTAACTGTGATGGTAGTGATGACCAGGTAGAGATAAACGAAGCTCTTGCATATGTTGCAGAAAATCCAAAATTAACAACCGTTCATCTGGAAGGGCCCAATACATACATTATCTCTGACAGTATTTTAATTGGAAGTAATACCATTCTCGAGGGAGATCCCACAGCTGTAATCAAACTTGATAATAGAGCAGGCTGGCCGGAAGAGAAACCATTAATTACGCAAATGGACAGCGCTGGGAATGATGACATTATTATAAGGGGATTTGAGATTGACGGAAATCATGACAATAACATTGAAAAGGGGAAAGGAAAAGGTTATTATAACCTGATTAATTTCCTTGATTGCCAGAATATAAAGGTTCATGACATGTACCTGCATGACAGCCACGGGGATGGGCTTAAAGTTGTGAAATGTTCAGGTATTCATTTTTACAATAACCGAGTGTATAAGTTAGGGCATGATGCCCTTTATGCCATATATTCTTCGAATGTGAAAGCCTGTAATAATAAAATAACATGCAGAACAAATAGCGGGCTGAGAGTTTACAATACAAATCACGTAAAATTCCAGAATAATATTATCAATTCCGAAGGAGAGGGAGGGGCAGGAATTGAAATCCAGAAAATTGGCCCGTCAACTGTAATGAATGATATTGAGATCTGCAATAATCTACTGTATGAGACAAATACAGCAGGTATCTGGGTTACAGGTTATGGGTCCGAGTATTCCAAAAGCTCTGCAAGAGATATCCACGTCCATCACAATAAATTTTATAAAACCGGCATTAACCCGGGCGCAGACTGGGCAGGGGGCATAGTGCTTAATGGTTTCCAAAATACCTTGATAGAGAACAATAAATTCGATGGATGCTATGGCGCTGCTATTGCCCACAAACAGGTTACTGACGAATTTGTGGCTCCTGGCTCAGGCTATACAACTATCGTGAAAAATAATTTGATAATTAACACACAGTCCAATCCTGCAGCCGGAGAAGGATATGCCGTATACAACAAGCTGGAAAACACTCATTCCTTTATCCTGGAAAACAATTGCTTATCCAATAACGCCGGCGGGAATTATCTGGGTGCAAATTCTACTTCAGATGTCGAAGCTGATTTGGAACTTGCGGCGAAGTTGAACAATAATGAGTCTTTAGGGGAGGGGTCCCCCTGGAGTGAAGCTATGTCTGCCGGGCCGCAGGTACCTTATGAGATAGACGAAAGCGGAACCAAACCCGGACAGGAAGAGGGCTTTATGTCAAGCCTTAAAAAGGCTTTTTCAGATTTCTTAAAATCTCTAAAAAGATTCTTATTAAGCCTTGCGATGCAGTCTGATGAAGTAGAAAACTTAAAAATTGCTTTACCGTTCGTAATTTCTGACAACAGGCTGAGAGAAGAAGCCCCAAATATGACTCTTAGTGAAAGTGAATATATCGATGTAGGAAAAAGATCTGACGGAGGTATTTACAGGGATGTAATAATCTTTGAGCTGGGTTCATTTAATCAGACTGATCGGATCAAAGAGACGACCCTGTCATTATTTTGGTATTATCCGGAAAATCAAATGAGATCGAAGGATACTGTGCTGGAAATATATAGACCTGTTAAATGGTGCAAAGAACATGTCACGTGGCAGCAAAGAGAAACCAATACCCCCTGGAAGAACTCCGGAGGAGACTGGTACGACAGAAATGGAGTCTTCCAGGGCAGCACTCCATATGCCACAATATCTATCAGTGGAGACGAGATTCCTGACAACCGCTACTATGAACTGGATGTAACAGAACTTGTGCAGGAATATTTAAGCGGAAAGTATGAAAATACAGGTTTTTTTATTAAGGCCCGCGAGGAAGATAAAAACTATATTGCTTTCTACAGTTCCAACTGGCAAAACAAAAGTCAAAGGCCCAAACTTACAATAGAGTATATCTGAATGTCAAAAATTTAAGATGAAGGTAAGGGTTTGCCATTTTCCATAAAATTACTTATTTTTCAATAATATGTGACAATAATATTTATTTTGTAAGAAATTTTGTTTAAAATAGTTTAAAATCAATTTAATGTACTTTTAGTTCCAATAATTTAAATTAAATAGATTACAATCATATAATCAAGAGAAAAAACCTAATTAAATTTTCAACACATATTTAATATTTATAATTTTATGCAATTTGTAAAAAATATCACATTAAATGTTAATTTTTTGAACATACGTAATATTAATTAAGTTCTAATGACCTAATTTCGTATTCAGCTCCATTTGGTGGTGCTATTTTAAAGGCATTAGATATAATTTTTTGGATAAATAAACAATTAGATATCTCTATCCTGTAGTTTGTGTTCACAGGCTTTATGGATATCTCCTGAATTATTACGAAAACTGGTAAATTTAGTGTATTATCAGGAACAGGATACACTGATATATGTATTGTTGATAGTGGGTGGGGTTTGCCTGTTTATTGGGATGCAGTAAATGCTAGTAAAAATGACAACACTATATTTCAGGATACAATAAACCAATGTATGAAATCAGCAACAGAAAAACCGTTTTTTGTGATCGCTGATGCAGGACCTGATAGTCATCTTTCCAATGAAACCGTAATTGAGAATGGGGTTATTCCAATCATAGCTGCAAGAGCAAATAGTGTTGGAAATATCTTGAAAACTAAAAAGGAAAGCCACTTCAGAGCTCAATACATTACAAGAATTTATCATAAATTACTTGGAAAATTGTACAATATAAGAACCACTGTTGAAAGGAAAAACTCAAACGATGTAGTTGGATACAACAGATCAAAAACAACAACAAGAGGAAATGAATGGGCTAAAATCTATGTATCGATAAGCAATATTGCTGCATTACTTACGGCACTTACGGCTTTTAAAGTTGGAAGACATGACCTGATAAGAGCACCAGGAGCTTTTAGAAAGTTGAATATATGAGCAAGTAAAAGTAATTTTTAAAAAAAAAGAATTTAATGTTTTTAATTTAATTTTAAAGCATTAATAACGGTGTGGTTATAAACCATTCCAGAAATATCTGATAGTAACTCTTGATAGCCACGTGATCAACCGCAAACTTTTGAAAAAAATAATCAAAACTGAAAAACGACATAACGGCGTGATCAACCGGCGCAACGGTTGCGGCACAACGGTTGTGGTTGATTTTAAGAGCCTTACCCCCAAACCCTATCCGGCGTGATCAACCGGCGTAACGGTTGCGGCACAACGGTTGCAAGAAAGCCGAGGTATGGGCAAGAGAAGTCATTCTCAATTTAGTGAATGTATACATAGATATGAGCTAGTTTAGAAAGTTTCAGCTTTCATCCCAAATAGTGCTCGACAGTGTATACTCGAGTCAGAAAGAATTCAGACGGGATTCAGAAAAATAGATAGGGGCTAGATCTGATTATCTTCTATAACAAAAGTGTCCTGTTTGACACCGAGTTTATTAAAAAACCAATGGTATAATATTATAGCATTAAAGAATAGATTGCGTTCTCATCCAAGAACCTGGAAGTTCCGAACGGCTTTAGAAGATTTTGTTTATCTGGGAAGAGATACTGAGGTACTAGACTCGTGGGTTGCAAGTTTTTATTCTCTCCGTTTTATCCCTTTACCTGTTGAGTAGATATTAGCTAGTGGGGTGTTAAAGGGACGAGAACGCAATTTACAATATGCATTCACAGTATATAATATTTTTAACATTGAATGTTATTTTATTATCAAGATGTTAATGTATTATTATAATTTCAGCCTATAATTCTAAGCTTATATTATTGTTATAATGTTATTTTATTATTATAACGTTATAATATACCAGCATCAAGCTTAATTTCACATTTGATGGGACAAATCAAGGCAAGGCCTGAGAAATTGTTCTCTGGTTCTAAATCTAGCAGAGGTCGACCTCAATTAGATCCACAGAATAATTTATATATTCCTTGGTAAAGATGAGAGAAAAGATCAGAGCTACAGAAAATATCGCCTTATAATCATCACTTTGAGGAGCGTTGCATGCAAAGTAAGTCATTTACACCGGAAATGAAAGCTTTCCTTATTTCCATAGGCTCAGTTTCCATAGATCCTTCACTTATTCCACAGGTCCGGGGCTCCACTGCGGGTCCAGGGGCAGGTACTAGCTCCGTTTTCTTCAGGTCTGGAGAAAAACGGGTAAGGCTCAGCATAAAAACAGATTCTCCACTTTCAATTCAGAAAGTTGAAGGCGAAGGAGATGTTGGGGTTTTCTATCAAGGAAAAGAGCTTGTGCGGGGGAAACTTGAGCTTGCTCTTGCTCACTGTCCTGATCAGGCTTTTATAACTCTTTGTGAGAGGTGCATATTTGATTGCAAATACTGTCCTGTGCCCAAATTGCAGGGGCATGTTAAAAATGAGGAAGAAGTCCTGAGCATAATTGATGAGGTTTTGCGGTCAGGAAATCTGAAAGCTATTTCCCTTACTTCCGGGGTTGAAACCTCAATTGAAGGAGAGGTTGAGCGTGTGATCAAACTGCTTCCTTCTCTGAAAAAATATAATGTTCCTATTGGAGTTTCGGTGTATCCTACAGGGGACTGTTCCAGAAAATTTCATGATGCAGGTGTTTCTGAAGTCAAGTACAATGTTGAGACTATGGACAGGGAGATTTTCGAAAAGGTGTGCGGGAATCTTTCTCTTGATTATATTCTGGATAAACTCAAGGAAGCTGTGCAGGTTTTCGGAAAAAACCGAGTTTTCAGTAATTTTATAATAGGGCTTGGAGAAAGTGATAATTCTGTCAGGAATGGAATCGAGACTCTTGCAGAAATGGGAGTAATTCCTGTCCTGCGGCCGGTAAACCCACATCCTCTGAGGGCAGATGACTGTTTTGCGGAACGTCCGTCACCTGAACGTCTTTTAAAACTTGTAAAGCTTGAAGCCAAAATTCTCGAAAGAAATGGGCTTGATCCAAGACTTGCAAAGACAATGTGCCTGAAATGCACAGGCTGTGATCTTGTTCCTTTTATTGACCTTTAATTCCCAATTCCTTCCTTTTTTCTTGTAAATGTTTAGTTTTTCTAAGGTATTTATACGCTTTGTATTTTATTTTTAGCCACATTCCGTTTTTATATATTAATATATTAATATATTAATTAGTATTTTTACAATATTATTATCTCTGTTATTATTTTTATAGTATTGTTTAATTCGTTGTCATTGTAGATTACTCTACTTGTTACGAAGCCCCAGAAACCCTTAATCTTACTTCATATTTTTCAGATTTCATTTCACTTCTTCTATAAGTAACCCCTTAACTTCCACTGGAAACTTTACAGGTTAATTTTTTACTATCACTTTTTCTTATTCTTTATTTTACCCACTTCACTTAGAATTTAAAGCAAATTCGAGACACTGCCAAATTTCATTTTCAGGACAAAATAAGCTCATATGAAACAGCAGGAATGTAATCTGAAAAGTAAAGGGGATGCTTGAGGCCATTGTAAAAGCGATGCTGGTAATCCATCGGGGATGAAGAAGAATGGAAAGTCTATTTTAGGGAGTTTAAGGAGGCTAACAGACACAAAAAAAGGCTACTTGAACTTCTGGATAGCTGAGAGAAGACTGAATGCTCGCCGGAGAAAGAGATTAAAAAGACGTCTACCAGGCAAAATTAATTCGCGGATTTTAAGAGCAAATTTATATATAAAATAATATAAATAAAAATGAATTCTGACTAACTTAGTTCGATATCTAAGTTAGTTCTAAGTTTCAGATGTGATTTAAAAAATACTAAGCTGACAGAGCAGTATAAGAAGAAAAAGGTATGGAGAAAACGAAATAGAGGAGTTAAAAAATATGCCACCAAAAATTAATAAAGAAGAATGTACGGGCTGCGGAACCTGTGCGGAGGAGTGTCCTGTAGAAGCAATCGTCATTGATGAGGATGAAGGTTGTGCAGTCGTGGATGAAGATGAATGCATAGACTATGGAGCCTGTGAAGAAGCTTGCCCCGTACAGGCTATAGAAATCAGATAATCTAAACGGGTTTACCTTTAAAAGTTACCTGTAAATAAAAATAAAAATAAAAATATTTCTGAGATTTGAGAAGTAGGTCAGGCAGAGCCTATCAATGCTTGAAAGCTGCTTCCCATCCTGCTTTCCTGTTTTTCAGAGATCGCCGGTTTGCTCCACTTGAAGAGGGAAGGACTTTTGTCTCATACCCCATTGCCTTTAGAATGGGTTCGTATTCTCCGGATTTCTTGCCGTTGAAAAGAACCAGCTTCAGGTTCGGGGATATTTCTTTCAGCATTGAAAATTGGTTTATCTCTTCGTCCTTTATCTTTGCATCTTCGCTTCCGTCTCTCTTTCCGGCTTTAAACACATCCCAGAGTCCTATTTTATTACGTTTCAGGGTTTCAAGCCTGTTTTGATAATTCATGCCCTGAAGGTCTTTTCCAATAATACTGCCGATCAGCCTCCAGAAATCATTGCCTGGGTGCCCGTAGTACTGATTCTTTCTAATCGAGACATCGCCTGGAAGAGACCCAAGAATCAGAATTTCGGTATTTTCATCAATAACTGCCGGGAAACCTTGCTTTTTCATAGATTAAAAAACTGGAACTTGAGACTATTTCAAGTTTTGGGACAAAAGAACTTAAATTTCAGTTAAATTTTATTAAGTTTTTGTTAAATTTCAATAAACTCCCGAGGCACAAATTTGCCAAACCTCCAGCGCTTCCTCTAATTTTAAACTGAGTTAAGGACATAATCATAAAAAGCCCTGGTCACTTTGGAATGAGACTCTTCAAATAATCGAGAAGGGCAGCATGGTCTTCAAGCACGAAATCCGCATGCTTTACCTTTTCTGGCTCAAGCATACTTGCAACCGCAACACAGTAAAGTCCAGCCCTTTTGGCGGCAGTTATTCCCAGAGGGGCATTTTCAACTACAATACACTCGTTTTTTGTCAAATTGAGATCTTCAAGGGCTTTAAGAAAAGGGTCAGGATCAGGCTTCCCGCGTTCAAGGTCGCTCCCGGTAACTACGACATCAAAACAGTTAGAAAAATACTTCTTCACAACTTTATTTATTGTATCAACATGTGATCCTGAGACCATAGCGAGCTTGAAATGCCGCCTCAACTCTTTTAGGCAATCCAGAATGCCTTCAAAGGGCTTTATCTGATCAAACTCAAGAGCTTTGCGTTTCTTTTCAGGCAGTTGTTCTAAGTGCCAGGGTTCAAGCTTTTTTCCAGCCTTTTCGAAAATTGATTTAATTAGCCTCCTGTTGTTTGCGCCTTCAAGCTCGTAAATATCTTCTCTGGTAATGTTAATGCCAACTTCCTTGAAGGTTTTAACCCAGGCATCGGCCTGGAAACGCATGGAGTCTACAAGAACCCCATCTACATCAAAAATTATTGCTTTTAACATCTATTCAATAGATAGTATTAATCTATAATAAATATTATGAAAAATAAGTTCATTAAGATCTCTATATAGATATATGTCTGGATATAATACCTCAAATACTTTTTTCTTCACTGGTTTTTTCATTTGAAATATTTATCATACAAATAACCCCCCAGTCGATAGCCAAGTAAAGAAAAAATAAGAGTGCCAGGAGCGTAAATGGGGTGGTTTGATCCTTCAAAGGAGAATAATATATTAAATAATAAAAGGTAAGAGATTAAAAAGGTTAAAAATCCAATTATCTCAAACTGTATTTTTGCTAGTTTCACGTTTCACCTGACCTCCCTTCAACCGTAGAATCTACAAATTTCAGAGATTCGGCTTACCCGGATTTTACTTTTTATTCTTCTTTCTTTCCTTCTTCGCTTTTCTTATCCCCTTTCCCTTCTGTCTTGAAATTGAGAGAAACAGAATTAATGCAGTATCGTTTTCCAGTTGGTGCAGGTCCATCTTCAAAGAGGTGGCCCAGATGGCTTCCGCATCGGGAGCAAACTATTTCAATCCTGTTCATGAAATAGCTGGTGTCCTCTTTGAGTTTGACTTTGTCACTCGAAATCACGTCATAGAAACTTGGCCAGCCGGTTCCGGACTCGAATTTAGTATCTGATGTAAAAAGTTTCTGTCCGCATGCCGCACAGGAGTAAACTCCTTTTTCCTTATTATAGTACAGGTTGCCCGAAAAGGGTCTTTCCGTACCCTTCTCCCGCAGGACATGATATTGTTCAGGCGTTAGCGCCTTTTTCCATTCTTCTTCGGATTTTTCAATTGTTTTCTGTGCCAGCCACAACCCCCCTATGCATGTAATCTATTTGTTCCGGAAATATTATTGTTTTTTTGAATCTGGAGAATTAATTACTAACTCGAAATCAAAGTTGATGTAAATGTACGTATAGGAAATACAAGAATAAAACTGCACCAGAGAGTTTCTAGGAGAAATAGATCATTCAATAGATCATTCAGTATTTCGGTTCCTGCAATCATATACTGCGTTTTTGAGCCTTGATATACCTTAATGCATTCTTTATTCTGTGCAAGGTAATCAGGTAAGTTTATTAAATTTGGATACATAAATTAAAACATGTCTTCATTGCTTGAAGATTATGGATCTATAAGTCATATTCCTCTGGATATAGCCTTTAGGGACGCTGTTTTCATCGGGATCTTTAGTTTCATCATGTTCTTTATTTTGATCCTCGCGGTGCGTCGTGGTATTCGGCGTGCGCAAAGCAGTTAAAGTTCTCCTTATCTACAGCCTATTTTTTCTTTTTATTCCCTTTTAGAATGGCTTAAGTAGCTTAGCTTTGCTCTCTTTCCCCGCTGCTATTTATGAATACTCTCTAGTTTTGAAGGGTCAGGTTTGTCACACTTTCATTGAAAACATAATTCCTGTCTATAGCCTGTCCAGTAGAGTAATAATCCCTGGGGATAAAAACATCACATTCCTTTGAGGCCAGAAATCCGAAGATTCCGGCACTTTCTCCGTAGCCACGCCTCTCAAAAAAGAAATAAAGGCATTTTTCTTTTATTTAGAGTTCAAATATTCTCTTTCTATATCTCTCGATTTCTTCAGCCCCTCTTTCCTTGGACATACTGCTCGCTTCGTAAATTATATGAGACGGAAGCACTTTCATCCCCATATATTCAAAAATGCAATGGGTTATTGATTCCAAGTGCTTATTCAGGTCTCCATGGGCTCCACCCTCAGAATACATCTCTTTCGGAGCTCCGGTAGTTGTAACAAGCATTGTGGATTTTCCTTTGAAGAGCCCCGTATCATAGGCACTGTTGGTAACCGGATTAAACCCAAACCCAGGCGCTAGGACCCGGTCTATCCAGCCTTTCATAATAGCTGGCATGAAAGTGAAAAAGATCGGGAACTGAAAAATCAGAAGGTCAGCCCATTTTACTTTTTCCATCTCCTCTTTAATGTCAGGCGCAAACGCTCCTGTTTTGGAAGCCTGGATCGCTTCAAAGAACGGCTTGAAAACATCCGGCTTTTTTCTTTCTGTAAAGTCTCCCTCATTGAGCACAGGATTGAAATTCATTGCGTAAAGGTCGGAGAGCTTCACTTCATGCCTTTTCTCCTTTAGGGCTGTAAGAGCTGTATCTTTTAAAGCGCCGTTAAAAGATTTCGGTTCCGGGTGTGCGTAAACATAAAGAATTTTCATTCTATCCCCCAAATTCTGATTATAAATTCATTTCCCGGAATAAAAAAGTAAGGTCACAACTTTTTGAGGCAGTAGTAAACGAAAAACAAGCATCTAAACCTATAGAACCGTTGGGCTGCAACCGTTGAACCGCAACCGTTGCGCCGGTTGA
>DADO01000130.1:21767-42667 GCA_002509325.1 Methanosarcina sp. UBA402
GGTTGATCACGCCGGATAGGGGTTTAATATTTTTGATCAAACTTTTTTTGAAAAGGTTTGCGGTTGACTACGCTGCTGCTAGGGGTTTTGATCAAACTTTTTTTGAAAAAGTTTGTGATCAAACACAACCGTTGCACCGCTTGACTGCGCTTTCACATTATCTTCCAGTTTCGATCTGACTTTTAATAAAAGTTTACTATTAAGCCCGTTTCGAGACCCAAAATGAAATTTGGGTAAATCAGCTCCCCAAGCGAGTTGAAAATGTAGCATTTCTTGTCCATAATTTATCCTTCTTGAGCGCAGAGAAGCAGAGCGAAGCGGAGCGAAGCGGAGCGAAAAGGGCACTTTGCTCCCGGAGCGGAAACTCGGGTTAGAGAACTCCTTTAGTGCTCTTTATCTCGTTACCTTCGATTTTTACAGCCCGTTTCATAGCATAGGCAAAAGCCTTGAAAAGAGCCTCGATCTTGTGATGGTCATTATCACCATAGACGCTCGCATGGATGGTAATTTTTGCATTTGAGGCAAGCGTTTCAAAGAAATGTTCCACGAGCTGGGTACTGAACTGCCCCACCTGAGGGGCTGCAAACTCGGCTTTCAGGACGAGATAGCTGCGCCCGCCTATATCCAGGGCAACCTCGGCAAGAGCTTCGTCCATTGGAATTCTGGCTTCCCCAAAACGGGCAATACCCGCCATATCTCCGAGTGAATCTGCAAACACTTTTCCGAGAACTATTGCTGTGTCTTCTACCAGGTGGTGCTCATCCACATAAAGGTCGCCGTCCGCCTGTACCATAAGGTCGAACTCTGCATGCCTTGCAAAAGAAGTAAGCATATGGTCAAAAAATCCGATCCCTGTATTTATATCTGCAATCCCGGTACCATCAAGATTCAGTTCAAGCTGGATGTCGGTTTCCTTTGTCTTGCGGGATATTCTGCCTGTTCTCATACAGCATCACATTCTCTTTAAATTTATAAATACTTTGTATCTCGTTACCTGCTGATCTCTGATCTCCTTTTTTCTCGGAAAATGAGAAAATGAGTAATGCAAAATGCTTCTGCCGGAAAAAAGCAGACTTTTGATCTCCATGCAGGATTGTCTCAATCATGCTACAATAGAAGAAATCATGCTACAGTAAATTCTATTATGCCGCATTTGGCTCAATCTCGCATGACTGTCTCAATTGCAGCTTCAAGTGTGAACCTGCCTGTGTAGAGAGCACTGCCTACCACAACTCCTGCTGCTCCGGTTTCCTTCAGGATCTGCAGGTCTTGCAGAGAACTAACTCCTCCGGATGCGATTACATGAATGCTGACTGACTCTACAAGTTCTTTTGTAGGAACAGGATTTACCCCCTGCAGAAGGCCTTCACTATCTATATTTGTAAAAAGCAAGCTGCCTGCACCCAGTTCTTCAAACTTTCTGCCCATTTCCACAGGAGTTTGTGCGCATTCCTCAGTCCAGCCTTTGATCGAAATTTTCCCGTTTTTTGCATCCAAGGCTACAGTTATGCGTTCGTTCCCAAAGGCGCTGGAGAGCTGTTTTACAAGTTCCGGGTTCTGAAGCGCAGCCGTGCCGAGAATCACTCTTGAAACCCCGAGCTTAAGCAGAGAAGCTGCATCCTCAAAGCTCCGAATGCCTCCTCCTACCTGAATCCGTATTCCATTTTCTCGGTGCATGTTGACTATCTTTTCAATTATAGGGGCGTTTTTGCGCTCTCCTTCAATTGCTCCGTCCAGATCTACAAGGTGCAGAGTCTTTGCTCCCTTTCTAACCCAATCAAGAGTAACTTCAACAGGATCGTCAAGAGTTACCATTTCACTGCCAGGCACTCCCTGCACAAGCTGAACGCACTTTCCGCCCCTCATATCCACCGCAGGAATCACTTCAAAAACCAAAGTCACATCTCCTACATGCCTTTGAGAAATTTCCTTCTGTTCGTTTTTTCAGGACCATCATTTCCGGATTCTTCCCTCTTTCCAAATTTTTCCCATTCAGGGCATTATTCTTTCGATAGGGACGACAAGAACGTCCCGTGCACCAACCTTCTTCAGTTTATTTACAATGGTAAAAATCAGGTCTGCGTCCACAACAGCATGAACTGCAAGAATGGATTCCCCGGATAATTTGCTGGTCTCAACCTTCATGACCGTTGGGCCTGACATCCCTGGCAGGACCTCTTTTACTGCCTTAAGGGAAGATTCGGGAACATTCATCATAAGATAACGCTTCTGCTTTGCATTGAGCACACTTTCCAGTGCTGTTTTGATATCCAGAATTTTGTCCTTTGTCTTGAGGCTTTCTTTGTTTGCTATCAGGTAAACTGTAGAAGAAAAAACTGTATCAATAGCTTTTAAGCGGTTTATTATCAGAGTGGTTCCTGAGCTTGAGATGTCCACGATCGCGTTCGCAATTCCCACGTGCGGAGTCATCTCACAGGCACCACTGACCTTTATGATCTCAACGTTGACTCCAAGCTTTTTGAAGTACTGATTCGTAATTTCCGGAAACTCGGTTGCAATTTTTTTGCCTTCAAGATCCTGAGCTTTCTGAAATTTCGAGTCTTCAGGAACGGCCAGAACAAGGTTGGCTTTTCCAAAATTCAGGTCCAGAAGAGCTTCAACCTTTGCTCCTCTTTCCGTAATAAGGTCCATGCCTGTAATGCCGACGTCTGCAGCTCCGTCCTGCACATACTCAGGGATGTCAGCGGCTCTGGCAAAGAGAATATGGATATCCGGGTCTATTGTTTTTGCAAAGAGTTTTCGACTTTCAGCTCCTCCACTGATTGGGAGCCCTGCATCTTTGAAAATAGAAATTGTGGGTTCATAAAGGCGCCCTTTATTGGGTATTGCAATTCGAATCATCTAATATTTCCTCTTAGTAATCTGCCGGGAAACTTTTCCCCTGCTAAACTTATCCAAGTAAAAACGTTTATCCAGAATACTCTAATAATATATAATATAGACTTCACGGTAAGATCTCATAGAAGTTTTTCTTTTGAGAAGAAAAGTCAATAGTTAAGCTATAGATTAGCTCACTACTTATAAGTTAATTTAAAGAGCTGATCTGTGGAATTTTAAATTGGAGATAAGGAAATAAGTTTTTAGTTAGGAAATCAGTTTTTAGAAAGTCAATTACTTATAGTAATGAAAGCATGAGAAAAATTATATAGGCCCAGTAATTTAATAGAAAAATGGCTTTCAAGTCAATATAATAATATTCTCATAACAATATCGGAATTATTAATAATAAAATGCTATGAATAACAGCAGACTGATTATACAGCTGACCGAAGAGAATAACATAATTACATCAACATTTACTAATAGAACTATTATTAATTTTTGAAAAAGAGGATCCAAATGGCCCGAAATATCAAAGTGGAAGAGCTCTTTCAAACCCCGGTTGAGAAGCAGCAGATAGAGCTTGCGGAACGCAAAGGGATAGGGCATCCTGATAGCATATCAGATGGACTTGCCGAAGCCGTAAGTCGTGCACTATGCAAGGAATACATAAGCAAATGTGGAACTGTACTCCACCACAATACCGACGAAACCCAAATTGTAGCCGGAAGGTCTAGCCCCAGATTTGGGGGAGGGGAAGTGCTGCAGCCGATATATATTCTGCTGGTAGGCAGAGCAACAAAGGAGTTCGAAGGGATAGAGTTTGCTACTGAATCTGTGGCCCTTCAAGCTGCTAGAGGATACCTTAAAAATACCATTGTAAACATAGATCTTGAAAGAGATGTAATAATGGACTGTAAACTCGGGACAGGATCCTCAGACCTTAGGGATGTCTTCAAAAGAGACCGAATCCCGGTTGCAAATGACACCTCATTCGGAGTTGGGCATGCACCATTTTCCGAGCTTGAAAACATTATATACAATACCGAGAGGAAACTGCTCACAGACCTTAAGACGCGTATGCCTGCAATAGGAGAAGATATAAAGGTCATGGGGCTCAGGGATGGAGACGATATATCCCTTACAATATGCAGCGGCATGATAGGAAAATATCTCGACGACCTGGACAGCTATATAAGCATGACTCAGGAAATGAAGACTTATGTCGAGGAACTCGCAGCCCAGTATACTGAACGCGATGTGAAAGTCTACATTAACACTGGAGATGATCTGAAAACCAGTTCTGTTTTCCTTACAGTTACAGGTACTTCAGCTGAGATGGGAGATGATGGTTCAGTAGGGCGTGGAAACCGCTGCAATGGACTGATTACGCCAAATAGGCCTATGAGTATGGAGGCAACCAGTGGAAAGAACCCGATTAACCATATAGGCAAAATTTACAACCTTCTCTCGACCCAGATGGCCCGCGATATTGTAAAGCAGGTTCCAGATGTCCAGGATGTTTATATCAGGCTGCTTTCCCAGATAGGAAAACCAATTGACCAGCCACTCGTTGCAAGTGCACAGATTATCCCCACGGAAGGCACTTCTTTTGCGAAGGTCAAAGCTGAAACCGAAGTTGTCATTGATGACTGGCTTTCCAATGTGACAAAGATTACCGAAATGGTAATTAAAGGAGAATTAGATACTTTTTAAGGAAAATAAACATTATCGAGAGGAACCTTCCAGTTCTTTTCACAATATTTTTATTTTGTATTTTCCCGTGACGATTTTTAACTAATTATTCTTATTAAGAGTAGTTTATTCTTAATGAAAAATAGTTTATTCTTAATGAAAAATAGTTTATTTCTTATGAGAAATTAGTAATACTTATTAAAATAATTGTCCATGTCTAGCGGAGAGATTACTTACTTTTAATGGAAAATTGCTTTTAAAGACTATATTACGGCATGAGCTTACGTACCGAATTTTTATAAAATTGAGCTTATATGCCATTCCAGCGTAAAACATATATACCATCACCATATATGAGGATGGTGCACTCAAGCAGTGCAGCACTGGATCAAGATACATTGTCCCGCCTTAACTCAGTGGTAGAGTGCGCGGCTGTAGTTCGGCTCGTACGGGAAAAATTACCCGTACATTTCCGCGCAGGCACCGCGATGTCCCCGGTTCGAGTCTGGGAGGCGGGACCTGAAATATTTACCAGAATCGAACTTTCCAACGGGAACATATATATATTAAAAAAGCGTTTAAGGTTTGCTCGCATCGCGGGTAAAAAAACAGCAGCAAAAGAGACCGAAGTGTCCGGATAGTGTAGAGGCCCATCATGGAGCCCTGTCGAGGCTCCGACCCGGGTTCGAATCCCGGTCCGGGCGCTTCTTTTTTCTCATTATTAGTAGTTCATATTTTGTTTTAAAGGTAATTACAAATTAATTTTGTTTTAAAAATAATTACAAATTAATTTTGTTTTAAAGATAATTACAAATTAATTTTGTTTTAAAGGTAATTACAAATTAATTTTGTTTTAAAGATAATTACAAATTAATCTTGTTTTAAAGATAATTACAAATTAATTTTGTTTTAAAGGTAATTACAAATTAATCTTGTTTTAAAGATAATTACAAATTAATATTCACCAGCTTTTTGCTCTTGATTTTTGCTCTGGCCTGATCCCAGGTTTTCAGGCTAATTTTAATTCACCTCTTATCTGGTTTTATCCAATCTATCTTTTTCTCCTTTTATTCTAGATCATCCCCGGGCTTTTTGGAATGGCTTTTTAGAAATTTTGAAACTAAGCCTGAGATTAGATAGAAAAGGAAACTATGTAAGAGAAAAGCGCATTAAAAATTAGAAAACTGGGAAGGAGGGCACGAGAATAGAGTTTGAATCCAACATCCTGGATGATTCCCGGAAAAATATTAGCAGCATACGGGAGAGATTGGAAGTTACCCGAGAAAAAATGGAGATTGAAACCCTCGTTTTCATTGAAGCTACGAAACAGTTCACATCGGAATGGATTCAGAGAGAAATTGAAATGTCCACGGCTTCTCCTGAGAGTTTGTCTTGTCCTGCAAATATAAGATTCCATGACAGGAAGCCTGAGGAACCAAACCTGGACCTAAAAGAGCTGCCCCTCAAAATATCAGATATTGTAGAAACTCATCTCAACCGCGACGATTACTGGATTCATAGAAACAAACAATTTCAGCCTGACATTTCCAGGGATTACGTGGAATTTAAAAGGGAAAAAATTCGAAAGGAACTGACTTCAAGCGTTCGAAGAATCCTTGGTTGTGCCACCGAACTTTTCTGGGAACTGGAGGAAGGGGAACCTGAGAATAAAGCATGGGTAAAAGAAATGGGAAGGAGGAGGTATGCGTGTTATCTCAGGTTCTCGGACGAAATGACAGCGTCTCTGAACCGCTATTTTCCGATGCTTGAGGAGCTTTTTATTCTAAACTACGAGATGAAAGAAGAAATGTTAAAGATAGAGGGAAAAAGGCCTGACAACAAGACCTATATGCACAAAACCAGATTACCTTGCATGACAGAGTCAGAATTCAGCATGAGACAGGCCCTTGAAGAAGCAGGAACTGATGCTTATCTCATGACAGGGAATCTTCATAATTCCGACATTTATTACGTGACCCGCTTTTTGGCTTCCGACGACTTCACGTACCTGCAAACCGACAGGGAAGAAGAAGTACTTTTTATTTCGGATATGGAAAAAGGAAGAGCTCAAATCGAGTCAAGGGTCCCCACGATAAAAACATTGCAGGATCTGGGCTATAGGGAGAAGATAAAAGAAAAGAAAGATCCTTCTATTGCCTATGCAGCCTGTCTGTCCGAACTGCTTGCGGGAGAAGGGATAAAGAAAATTGGAGTGCCTTACGATTTTCCGATTTTCTACTCAAATTTCCTCAAAGAAGCAGGTTTCTCTATAGTGCCCATAAAAAGCCCGTTCAGGAAAATCAGGAGCTTGAAAAAACTGGAAGAACTTGAAGCCATAAAGTATGCCCAGATGGCTGGAGAAAAAGCCATGGAAGCCGCAATAGCCTTGATAGCAGGAGCAGAAGAAAGGGAAGGCTTTCTCTATCATGAAGGGGAAGTACTGACAGGAACTAAATTACTTTCGGCCATAGATCATACTCTGCTTGACTATGGATGCGAGGCTGAAGAGACTATTGTTTCATGCGGCAGTGATACAGCAAATCCCCATGGAACTACGGACGGCCCTTTAAGGGCAAATGCCCCTATTATCCTGGATATTTTCCCGAGAAGCAAGAAAAAACGTTATTTTGCGGACATGACCCGCACTGTCCTGCATGGAGAAGCTTCGGAAGAGCTCAAAAAAATGTATGAGACCGTGCTTGCAGCGCAGAAAAAAGGGCTTGAGATGGTCAAGCCAGGAATACAGGCAGCTGAGGTGCATAACGCCGTCTGTGACGTCTTCGAAGCACACGGTTATGATACCTACCGAAGCGGAGCAAAGGTCGGGTTTATCCACTCCACTGGACATGGAGTTGGGCTCGACGTGCATGAGCTTCCAAGTGTTGGAGAAAACGGGGTTTTACTTGAGGCAGGCAATGTGATTACTATCGAACCTGGCTTATACTACCCTGAAATTGGAGGAATACGACTCGAAGATATGGTCCTGGTTACTGAAAAAGGATGTCAGAACCTTACAGGACTGGAAAAGAGATTTGTATTATAACGGATTACAATTTAAGAAGTTTATTATATTTCAATTATATTTCATTAGCAATAGGATAACCGTTTACTGAAGACAATCTGCTCAGATCTAAAATTTATGTTTTATAGTCAGCTAAGCTCCTGAGAAATGTCAATAATTCAGCAAATGTCAATAATTCCATTATGTTCCAGTAAGATTCCAATGAAATAATCATCCAATAATTCCAGTAAGACTTCAATAAAGTTATCCAATAATCAACAAAATCATTTAATAATCAATAAAATCACATAATAATCAATAAAATCATATAATAATCAATAAATCATCCAATAATCAATAAAATCATCTAGTAATCAATAAATCATCCAATAATCCTAATAAAATTCCAATAAAACTATTCAACAGGTGGTAACATGACCGATAATGTGTATAATAAGCAAGAGATCCTTGAGAAATACAGGGAGGCTGGTAGGATCTTGAAAATTGTCAGGGCCGAAGCCGTGGAAATGATCAGGGTCGGAAACCCTCTGCTGCAAGTTGCGGAATTTGTGGAAAACCGAACTATAGAGCTCGGAGGCAGGCCTGCTTTCCCCTGCAATATCTCAAGAAATCAAGAGGCTGCCCATGCAACCCCAAAAGCAGGAGATACTGACGTATTTGGGAAAGATATGGTTAAGCTGGACCTAGGAGTCCATGTGGATGGGTATATCGCAGACTCGGCTGTTACTGTTGACCTCTCAGGAAACTCCGATATCTTAAAAGCCGCCGAGGAAGCCCTTGCTGCAGCCATTGATCTTGCAAAGCCAGGGATTACTACAGGAGAAATCGGGGTTGCAATCGAGAACAGCATCCGCAGTTATGGACTGAACCCAATAATGAACCTGACAGGTCACGGGCTTTCCAAGTATGGAGCTCATGATGAACCTGCTGTTCCTAATCGGCATGTGGAAGGAGGAGCAATTCTAAAAGAAGGAGACGTGCTTGCAATCGAGCCCTTTGCAACAGATGGAGTAGGTTCTGTCCATGACGGAAACTGGGCTGAGATATATAGCCTTGTAAGGAAAAAGCCGGTCCGTATGCCTGCAGTCCGCAATGTCCTGAAACAGGTCGAAGAATACAGAGAATTGCCTTTTGCAAAGCGCTGGCTCAAATCCGACAGACTGGAATTTGCATTACTCCAGCTTGAAAAGGCGGGAATTCTTCGCTCCTATCCCGTACTTCTCGAAAGTGCAGGCGGACTTGTAGCGCAAGCCGAACACACCATAATAATAACCCATGACGGCTGCGAGGTTACAACAAAGTAAAACCGGAAACAAAGAAAAATAAAAATTAAAGATTAACAAAAAACCGGAAAATAAAAAGAAAACTAAACCGGAAAATAAAAAGAAAATTAAACCAGAAAATAAAAAGAAAATTAAACCGGAAAATAAAAAGAAAATTAAACCGGAAAATAAAAAGAAAATTAAACCGGAAATAAAGAAGAGAAAGAACATAAAGGTTAATAAAGAGTCAAAAACTAAAAAAGATCTGAGTTGAGTGCTTTGAAACCATATCGCCTTCTTTTAACCGGTTTTCTATTAATAACTCTTTTTATGCCTCTCTTTCTGGCAGAGCCCTGTAATGCTGCCTTTATAATAAGCAATAACATCACATTAGAAAGAGATGGGATGATCTGGGTGTATCAGGAACAAATTACAGGCAATGAAGCTATTTTTTTAAGAAATTTCATAGACCTGCAAACAGGAAATAATGATAAGTTTGTCAATGCATGGGAAATCCAGAAAGCAGAAACCTTTTTCAGAAATCAAACAAAGGATGCCTTAAAAACCAAACCTGACGTGAAATTCAATGGCACTTCAAATCCTGTTAAAGTCATAGACGTTGACTTCTGGCTCTCAAAAGAAGCTCTGGGCAGGACAGATAAAAACTCTTCAATTACTAATTCTGCCAGTGTAAGCTATATTTTCGAGAAAGAGGTCCATCAGGGCACCGAGATCTGGGTCATGGGCACTCCAAACTCAGGTGTTACAATTACTCTGCCTGTGGATCTCGATGTAAAAAGAACAGAAGGATTGGATAACAAAAGTCAGGAGTCTGGAAACAACCGGACCGTGCTTAAAGGCAGTTTCAGCCCGGAAAAGAATATAACTCTCTGGATTTCGGAAAATGAAAGCTTTAAATTCGATATACAGGAGTTACAGGGTGGAGAAGGAAGCAATGAGCAGGGTGTAGGAAACAAAAGCAAAAAAGAGGGTAATAAAACCGTAGCCGCTGGAGAAAACGCAGAACCCCGGAAACCCTCCGGTTCTTTCAAAGACATCTTTACGCAGCTCTACCTGAGCCCAAAAAGTTAATCTGGCTTGAAGCTTATTTGAAAAATATGCTTATTGAACAGATTCGGCTTGAGAAAGGGTGTGCTCTTGGCCTCCGCTTTGAGATGCAGAAACATTCCCTGCTTGTTATAAGGGCAGAGAAAGGATTTGTGATGTGCGGGTATCTGGATATAGAAGCCGCAGAGGCGCTTGGGGATACGGCAGCAAGGGTAAAAGGTGTACAGAATTTTGAAGATGTGCTCAAAGCCCAGATTGTTGAAGTTACTCAATCAGCCAGGGAACTCGGGATCGAGCCCGGAATGACTGGTAGGGACGCTCTGGAAAAAATGTTTTAAAGAAAAAACTACATTTAACTGACACTCTTTTTAACTGATGCTCTTTCTGGTAAAGTTTCAAGAATTATCAAATTCATTTTTTAAATCTTATCTTGAGTATAAATAGTTACATTTTTTAGGATTTTTTAGAAACTTCAGCACTTTGTTGCGGTTATTTTTAATCACATGCAGGTTTGGCAGTAGTTAGTCAAAGTCCATGAATAGCCTACACTCTTCGCAATACGACCTATAGTTAATATGCCACGTTTTCGTATGACTTCCAAGAAATCTTCATCGTCATCTTAGCTAGTGGGTAATGGGCATGAATTATTGAAAACTGCAAACACAAGAATCTTTCTGCATCTTTCTTAAATATAGAAGATATTCTCGCTTTTTCGGAATTGATCAATAACTCACGTACACGACCGGAAATAATCTTATCGATTTTAAAGAGAGTTCAAAGGCAGAAAGTGTATGTTAGTTTCTTGAAAAAAATAATGGAAAACAACAAAAAGAAAATTATAGTTTTATACTCGACAAATTAAGAACACATAAAGCAGATAAAACAAAAAAAAGCAAGAGAACTAGGAATTAGATTTGTGTTTCTTCCACCTTACTCACCAGATCCGAATCCTGTAGAATTTATATGGAAAACAATTAAAAGAGAAGTATCGCCTGGATTCATTCAGTCAAAAGAACATTTGAGAAATATAATTAAAAATGAATTTATTAGGATAGAAAAATCGCTATCAGTGCAAAGAAGTGGACAGAAAAATTACTCGAAAATTAAAAGTGTAATTAGTTGAGAGAATAACTATAAATAAATTTTAGTAAACGTTTTATATTAATATCGAGATTCATTCCATAACATATCTTATTAAGTTTATTTAAATTCCAAGTAAGGCATACTATGACCAAGTAAGGCATACTATGACTAAAACACCAAAATTAGAAATTGAATACGGTAACTTTGAATTTTTGAAAAATCTTATTTTTCAAGTTCCAACTATCTTTGTGACCAAGAAAAACATCAAAATTACACGAAACGGCTTTTGTACTGGTTCATTAAGTTTTTTAACAATTTGAATAGGGAAGACATTAATTATGAGTGATTTTGAAAAGCAATTGTGGAAAGCGGCAGACAAACTTCGAAAAAATATTGATGCTGCTGAGTATAAGCACATAGTCTTGGGCTTGATTTTTCTAAGATACATCTCAGATGCCTTTGAGGAATTATATGAAAAACTGAAGGAGGGAGAAGGGGAGTACGCTGGTGCAGACCCTGAAGACAGGGATGAATACAAAGCAGAGAATGTCTTTTTTGTCCCTGCAGTTTCCCGCTGGTCATATCTGCAATCAGAAGCCAAAAAACCTGAGATTGGTAAAGCTGTTGATAATGCAATGGATGCCATCGAAAAAGAGAATCCTTTGCTAAGAGGTGTTTTACCAAAGGTATATGCACGGGGCAATCTTGACCCTACAAATCTTGGCGGTCTGATCGATCTGGTGAGCAATATTGCTCTCGGAGATGCCAAAAGCAGAAGTGCTGATGTTCTCGGTCATGTTTTCGAGTATTTCCTTGGTGAGTTTGCCCTTGCAGAAGGAAAGAAGGGTGGGCAGTTCTACACTCCGAGAAGTGTTGTTGAGTTACTGGTAGAGATGCTGGAACCCTACAATGGCCGGGTCTTTGACCCATGCTGCGGTTCCGGCGGCATGTTTGTGCAGTCGGAGAAGTTTGTTGCTGACAATCAGGGAAAAATAAACGATATATCTATCTATGGGCAGGAGAGCAACCAGACAACATGGCGGCTGGCAAAGATGAACCTCGCCATCAGAAGCATTGACAGCTCCCAGGTAAAATGGAACAATGAAGGTTCTTTTCTCAATGATGCCCACAAAGACCTGAAAGCGGATTATGTCATAGCCAATCCGCCGTTCAATGACAGCGACTGGAGTGGCGATCTGCTGCGCAAGGACGGCAGGTGGAAGTATGGCGTTCCGCCGGCAGGAAACGCTAATTATGCCTGGATACAGCACTTCCTTTATCATTTGAGTCCGAGCGGCCAGGCCGGTTTTGTTCTGGCTAAAGGTTCCCTGACGTCCAAGTCTTCGGGAGAGGGAGATATCAGAAAAGAGCTTGTAGAAGCACGACTAGTGGACTGCATAGTGAACCTTCCCCCGAAGCTGTTCCTGAATACCCAGATCCCGGCTAGCCTCTGGTTCCTGAGCAGGAACAAGGCCAACGGCAAGTACAGAAACAGGACAGATGAGATTCTGTTCATCGATGCACGGAACATGGGACACCTGATAAACCGCAGGACCCGCGAATTCTCACCTGAGGATATACAGGAGATCGCGAGCACCTACCATAACTGGCGCAATCCTGAAGGGAATTACGAGGACGTGAAGGGATTCTGCAATTCCGCTCCAATTGAGCGGGTGCGTGAACTGGACTATGTGCTGACTCCGGGGCGCTATGTGGGACTGCCGGACGATGAGGATGATTTTGATTTCAATAAGCGGTTCACCGCGCTGAAAGCCGAGTTCGAGGAACAGTTGAAAGAGGAAGAGAAACTGAACCTTCTGATCGCCGAGAACCTGAAAAAGGTGAAGCTGGTATGAGTGGATGTGACCTGATAACAGTCTACCATTTCGGCGCTTCCCTGAAAGACCTCGGAAAGAAATGGTTCGCCTTTTCTAAAATGGATATCGGAGCAGTTGAGATGCTCACAAGGCTGGAGGGGATGAATTGATTGGGGAATGGAAGGATACTGAAATTAGCCTTTTTCCATCTGAATGGGATTGTGGTTGTCTATTAGATATTGCTTCAAAAGACAAAAAAGCGATTATTTCAGGACCATTTGGTTCAAATATCAGCAGAAAATTCTTTGTCGATGAGGGTGTTCCAGTAATTAGAGGTAATAATCTTTCTTTGGACATTTCCCAGCGGTTTATTGATAATGAATTTGTTTATGTGACTGAAGAGAAAGCAGAGGAACTAAATACGTGGGCACAAGCTGATGATTTGGTTTTCACTGCAGCAGGCACTATTGGCCAAGTTGGAATTCTTTCACATAAGCAAAAATATGAAGCTTATATCATTTCTAACAAACAACTCAGGGTTACAGTTGATCCTTCTAAGATGCTTCCAATTTTTGCTTATTATTGGTTTGCATCTAATTTCATGCAAGATTGGATTGCAAGTTGTGATACAGGCTCAACAATTCCATTGATTAATTTAACTGTGCTTAAATCTCTCCCTGTTCCAATTCCCCCTCTCCCCGAACAACGCGCTATCGCCTCCGTCCTTTCCAGCCTCGACGACAAGATAGACCTGCTCCACCGCCAGAACAAGACCCTCGAAGCTATGGCGGAAACGCTGTTCAGGCAGTGGTTTGTGGAGGAGGCGGATGAGGAATGGAAGGAATGTACACTAAATGATTTGTGTATCCAAATTGCTTCAGGTGGGACACCTTCTACAAAAATTAAATCTTATTACAATGGTGACATTAATTGGTATTCAACGAAAGAATTGAAAGACAATTTCCTTTATGAAAGTGAAAATAAAATCACAAAAGAAGGATTAAACAATTCATCTGCTAAATTATTTCCTGCTGGAACAGTTGTCATTGCCATTTATGCTGCACCGACCGTGGGTAGATTAGGGATTCTGGCAAATGAAGCATCATTTAACCAGGCAGCTTGCGGACTTATTGCAAATGAAGAATTTTGTAATCCTGAATTTATGTATCTGTATCTTAAAAATCAAAGAAATGAACTGAACTCTGTAGCTTCAGGATCAGCTCAACAAAATTTAAATGTTGGGAAGATTAAATCTTATCCAGCTTTTAAAGTTCCAAAGGATTTGATGGATCAATTCAAAGATGTAATTCAACCTATTTTTAAAAAAATAAACAGTAATACATTACAAATCCGCATCCTCGAAAAACTACGGGATACGCTGCTGCCTAAATTAATGAGCGGGGAAGTGAGGGTAGAATTTGCTCAGGGGGAACCAGCCGTATGAGCAAAGATAAACTTACAGCGTAACAATCGGATTTCATTCTCTACACTTCAAGTACAGGATAAAAACATCAAATACGGGTTTGATAATGAAGGCTGGTGCATAAAGGAGGATAACCATGGCTGCAAATAAGAAACTGCCCGACAACCAGATCACGGTCTACCAGACACCTGACGGGGACATCAACATTGAGGTGCTCTATGCCAATGAAAACGTCTGGCTGCCTCAAAAACGAATGGCGGAGTTATTCGGATGCAGTGCAGACAACATCTCTCTGCACCTTAAAAACATCTACAAAGAGAAGGAACTTGATGAAGCTGCAACTACCGAGGATTTCTCGGTAGTTCAGACTGAAGGTGAACGCAAGGTTACCCGTACAGTAAAGTGCTATTCTCTCGAAGCCATCATCGCTGTGGGGTACAGGGTAAACTCGGAACGCGGCATAGGGTTCAGGCAATGGGCAACTTCCATCCTCCAACAATATATCCACAAGGGTTTTGCCATAGACGGCGACCGTTTCAAGTATGGCTCCCGGTTCAGTGCGCGGTATTTCGACGACCTGCTCGAAGAGATCAGGGATATCCGTTCCAGCGAGCGGATGATGTACCAGAAGATAACCGATATTTACGCCACTGCAATTGACTATTCACCAAAGGCGGAGGACACTCGCAAATTCTTCGCCACGGTACAGAACAAACTCCACTTTGCCATTACCGGGCAGACCGCTGCGGAGATCATAGCCACACGGGCCAGAAGCGATAAGCAGAATATGGGGCTGACATCCTGGCGCAAAGGGCCCGACGGCAAAATCATGCCGCGTGACGTTACCATCGCAAAAAATTACCTGGATAAAACAGAAATTGATCATTTGAACCGCATAGTCAGCATGTACATTGATTATGCGGAATTACAGGCGATCCGCAATAAGCCGATGTACATGAAGGACTGGATTGAAAAACTGAATGCTTTCCTGAAGTTCAGTGAATACGAAATCCTCACCGATGCCGGAAAGATCAGCCATGAAGTTGCTCTGGCCCTGGCCGCCAGGGAATATGAAAAATTCAGGAAAATCCAGGACAGGAATTACATCTCTGATTTTGACAAAGAAGTACGGCGCATCAGGGAGAGTACCGATGGCTACAACTAAGATCACAGAGTCCGAAATAGAAAAATTCGCCATCGAACTCCTTGAACGCCAGGGGTACCAGTACATCTACGCCCCGGACATTGCCCCGGATAGCGACACTCCTGAAAGGGACAGGTTTGAGGATGTGCTGTTGTTAGAACGCCTGCGAAAAGCAGTTGGCAGGATCAATCCCGGCATTCCGGCAGATGCAAGGGAAGACGCTATCAGGCAGGTTCGGCGCCTGAACTCTCCTGAACTGATCTCCAACAACGAGGCGTTTCACAGGATGCTTACTGAGGGTGTAAACGTAAGCTACCGGAAAGACGGAGCAGACAGGGGCGATCTGGTCTGGCTGGTTGATTTTAACGATCCTGAAAATAATGATTTCCTTGTTGCCAATCAATTCACTGTTGTTGAGAACGATGTGAACAAACGTCCTGATATCATTCTTTTTGTAAACGGTCTGCCTCTTGTGGTTATTGAACTCAAGAACCCTGCTGATGAGAACGCAACCGTAAGATCTGCATTCAGGCAGCTGCAGACCTATAAACAGATTATCCCGTCTTTATTTGCATACAATGGTTTTATGGTCATCTCAGATGGCCTGGAAGCCAGGTCAGGCTCCCTTTCCGCCGGATTCACCCGGTTTATGGCATGGAAAAGTTCGGATGGCAGGGGTGAAGCTTCACCACTCATTGGACAACTCGAAACACTCATTAAAGGGATGCTTGAAAAAACCACTCTCCTGGATATTCTCCGGCACTTCATCGTATTTGAAAAATCAAAAAAAGAAGACTCGGCAACAGGTATCATTACTATTCAAACCGTAAAGAAGCTCGCTTCATATCATCAGTACTATGCAGTTAACCGGGCGGTGGAATCGACACTCAGAGCATCGGGGTATGCTGCAAAGGAAAACTGGGAAACTTTAGGTGTATACCGTGAAAGTCCCGAAAGTTATGGTCTTCCGGGGGTGAAAAAACAGCCTGTTGGGGACCGGAAAGGCGGTGTCATCTGGCACACCCAGGGAAGTGGCAAATCCCTTACCATGGTATTCTATACAGGAAAAATCGTGCTGGCAATGGACAATCCCACCCTGGTGGTGATCACTGACAGGAACGATCTTGATGACCAGCTTTTTGACACCTTTGCCGGTTCAAAGCAACTCCTGAGGCAGGAACCTGTGCAGGCAGAGAATAGGGACCATTTGAAACAACTATTAAACGTTGCATCCGGTGGAATCGTATTTACCACCATCCAGAAATTCCAGCCTGAAGAAGGCAACGTTTACCCGAAACTCTCAGACCGAAAAAACATCATTGTCATAGCTGACGAAGCACACCGGACACAATACGGCTTCAAGGCAAAAAATGTCGACGTCAAAGATAAGCAAGGAAACGTGATAGGCAAAAAAATCGTTTATGGTTTTGCGAAATACACACGCGATGCCCTGCCCAATGCCACCTTCCTTGGTTTTACCGGTACGCCGATAGAAAAAACAGACGTGAACACGCCTTTTGTTTTTGGCAATTATGTTGATATCTATGATATATCACAATCTGTCGAGGATGGCGCCACAGTAAAGATATATTATGAGAGCAGGCTGGCAAAAGTCATTCTCAGCAATGAAGGAAAAAAACTTGTCGAAGAACTGGATGAAGAGCTGGACAAAGAAGACCTTGCAGAAACCCAGAAAATCAAAGCGAAATGGACCCAACTGGAAGCCCTGATAGGCAGTGAGGCCCGGATAGAACAGATTGCTCAGGATATTGTAACTCACTTCGAACAAAGACAGGAAGTGTTCGAAGGCAAAGGGATGATCGTTACAATGTCACGAAGGATAGCTGCCGACCTGTATGATGAAATTACTAAGATAAAACCGGAATGGCACAGTGATGACCTCCGAAAAGGTGCTATCAAGGTCGTCATGACCTCAGCATCTTCCGACGGCCCCAAAATATCGAAACATCATACCACAAAAGATCAAAGAAGAGCTTTAGCAGAACGAATGAAAGACCCGGAAGACGAACTGAAACTGGTAATTGTCCGGGATATGTGGCTTACAGGTTTTGATGTTCCGTGTCTTCACACGATGTACATCGATAAGCCAATGAAAGGTCATACCCTCATGCAGGCGATCGCACGGGTAAACCGTGTATATAAAGACAAGCCCGGCAGCCTGATTGTTGATTATCTGGGAATAGCTTCCGACTTAAAAGAAGCTTTATCTTTCTACTCTGACAGCGGAGGGAAGGGCGATCCTGCTGTACTTCAGGAAAAAGCAGTTCAGCTAATGCTTGAGAAACTGGAAATCGTATCACAGATGTTCTATGGATTTACCTTTGATGATTACTTTGAAGCGGATACATCCAGAAAGCTTTCAATCATACTTGAAGCAGAAGAACATATCCTGGGTCTTGAAAATGGCAAAAAAAGGTACATTGATGAAGTAACTGCTTTATCAAAGGCATTTTCCCTTGCTATCCCGCACGAACATGCAATGAATGTAAAGGACGAAATCTCGTTCTATCAGGCAGTAAAAGCCAGACTTGTTAAATTTGACAGTACCGGAACAGGTAAAACAGACGAGGAAATTGAAACTGCGATCAGGCAGGTTATTGATAAGGCACTTGTTACCGAACAGGTGATAGACGTATTTGATGCAGCCGGAATTAAAAAACCGGATATTTCGATATTATCAGAGGATTTCCTTTTAGAAGTTAGGAATATGGAACACAAAAATCTGGCTCTGGAGGTTCTGAAAAAGTTGCTCAATGATGAAATAAGAGCTCGCACAAAGAAGAACCTTATTCAGAGCAGGTCACTAATGGAAATGCTGGAAAATTCTATCGTGAAATATCATAATAAGGTATTAACTGCGGCTGAGGTCATTGAGGAATTAATTAAACTTAGTAAAGAAATCAAACGGATGGACAAAGAGCCCCAGGAAATGGGCTTGTCTGAATTTGAATATGCTTTTTACACAGCAATTGCAGATAATGAAAGTGCTAGGGAAGTAATGCAAAAAGAGAAATTACGGGAATTAGCCGTTGTTTTATTTGAAAAGGTAAAACAAAACGCATCCATTGACTGGACAATTAAAGAAAGCGTCAGGGCCAAATTAAAAGTAATTGTAAAAAGGACATTAAGGCAATATGGTTATCCACCAGATATGCAAGCACTGGCTACAGAAACAGTGCTTAAGCAGGCGGAATTAATTGCAGATGAAATAACAAAGGGTGTTTAATCTATCAAGATATTTTAGTGCGGGGATATAGGTAACTCAAAAAAAGTGTACGTTACTGTAAGATATTCACAGTACAGGCTTGTAGAAAATTGCCTAACAAAAATAGTTTTTTCTATAAAGTCAAATTAATAAAAGGTCTATTCTTTTCCACGATCTATGCACGACCATATTTTTTTTAAATTGCTTTAACGAAAAACTGTTATCTATTTATCAAGGTTACTATTCAAGAGTAAATTGAACTTTACTCTTGAATATTCATGAAAATTCAAAATAATAAACTCTATAATTTTCTCTAATTTTAATCTTTTTTCCACTTATCTGTAACTAAAATGCTTGATATACCAGCTATAATAATTGCCATTAGTATAGTCTCCAAGTACTACCAATACTATCAACCTGTTAAGTACTACCAATACTATCTATACGTATCCAGATGTATCTTATATGGATTCTGATAGTGATGGATGGGGAGTTGGTTATAATGTGGCTACATTACATGAAGCAACTTCATCTGACCCCGATGAATATATGAAGATTGCAGCTCGAAGTGAAGCTGTAGGCTCATATTATGCAGACGGATACATGTTCACATATTTTTTTGCTCCAGACACAGGTAATGCAATCGTAGGTGTTGATTTCGATTGGTGTGGAGGTTGCCTCTATCCTGACGATTGTTCTATAGACTTTGTTCTGTGGGAACTTATATGGGTGGGACCACAAGAGGTCCAATGGGTTAAGATTAGTGAAGATGAAGATGCAGTCAGCTTAACTGGCCTTACGGCCACTGGTGGCCCTTATGACGCCAGTGCAAGTTGCTCAACGTATTTGGACTATGATGCTGTATTATATTGCTTCGCTCTGGAAGCTCACACAAAAGGAAGTTCTCTTGTTCCTTTTTCACCTGCTTCTGGCGCTGACTTTGGATTCCCTGCAATTGGCGGGACCCCTCGAGTAACATGGCATCAAGGAAAGGTGATTTACTAATTTTTCAATTTTAAGTGTAATTCTTACGAGAATAACTAGTGTCGCGTCAACAGCAAAATATCGTATAAAATCTGTTACAACGATTCAGGATTTGTCAATCTTTGATGATTGACGCGACACTAGTACTGTGATTCCGAAGTAGGCTCATAAAACTTGAGGTTTAGATCTATTCAATGACCATGGATTTTCTTAATAGATAAGGAATTCACTTTGGAATCGAAGCACTAGTTAATTGCTTAAAGGACAGGCCAAAGAGGTAAGTTTTAAATTTTGGGATTGGATCACCGTCAATTCTTTTTTGATTTACAAATTATTTTCAAGAACAATATTATAAATATAAGAAACAACAGCAGAGTAAGCATAAACAGTATTTCTGAGACCCCAATGATCATCTTGAATACCTCACTTTTCTGAATCTTGAGTTGATTTTTGACCGTCTATATATTTCTACACAATACTATAAATTTGTTTTCTTGTAACTTCGACAGAGCTTATCCGAAAAGTAGCTACCTACTATAACTTTTAAATATTCAATATTCAAAACCGGAATGGATGCTCTGATATTATAGATCTATGTGACTTTTCAACATGCATTACTGACTTTTCGGATAGGCTCTTAGTGCAGATTCTAGCGATGAACGTAAAATTAAAAATCATTAAACTTTTAACCGATTACAATCCTTGTAATAATGCATTAGGGTTGAAGTCCTTAGATATCGAATGTTAATTTTGATTCGAGACTGATTTCTTCTTGAGAATTCAAATTTTTCAATCAAGAAATGCAAGAATAACTATATTTTGGAACCGAGTTTATTAAAAAGATTAGGAATTAGAATTTTCTATTTTAAGTAAAATTAACAGCCATTTTAGATGGAACAGTTTTTTAAAACTCCTATCGTGTAGAAATACTATAGGTGTTTATAAAAATCCGACGTTTTTATACAACAAGTTAATATAAATGTGGTTATTTTTTGTTAAGGCAATTTTTGAAAATTTAGCGGTTGTGCAAATTCCTTACACAAATGCGTACAAAAAATTCGAGTTACCTATATCCCGATATTTTAGTGCGAGGGGTAGGATTCGAACTTTAGTTTTCCTTTATATACTAACTACCCTAATTTTTAAATTTCTTAAATGATACAAATAATTAAAACAATAGAATAAAAATAGGTCGTGCGCTATTAGTTAGTTGATGATATTTCTAAAACGCTTTTAGTGGCGCATCGTACTTTTTTTGCAATTCAGTAAGGTTAATAGGCATAGTTGATACACGGAACCTAAGGCATTTCTAGCACTGGAAAATAAATCATAAAA